>JAUNKU010000150.1 GCA_030532645.1 Neisseria sp.
GCATTTTCAGACGGCCTTTGTTTCAATCAAAACAATCTTATCAAGCCGTTTTTCCGGCAACTTCCGCCAACGCCGCACGCAGCTTCGGCAGTGCTGCGGCAATATCTTCGCCACTCAGCAACAGGCTCGGCGCAAGGCGGACGACATTGCTGCCTGCAACCAAAATCATCAAACCGTGGCGCAGAGCGGCGGCGGTGATTTCGCCTGCGCGGCCGTGATACGGCTCGGCCAATACGCAGCCGATAAGCAGGCCTTTGCCGCGAACATCGGCGAATACGCCGGTTTCTTCGCCGATTTTGCGCAATTCTGCGGTTAATTTTCCGCCTTGTTTCTCCGCATTGGCCAATGTTTCCGGCGTATTGATAATATCGAACGCGGCCGATGCTACGGCGCACGCCAGCGGATTGCCGCCGAAAGTCGAGCCGTGTGTACCCGGCCCGAAGCTCGGAGCGATTTTGTCTGTTGTCAGCATTGCGCCGATGGGGAAACCGCTGCCCAAGGCTTTGGCGCTGGTCAGAATATCCGGTGCTACGCCGTAATGTTCATAAGCAAACAATTTGCCAGTGCGCCCCATACCGGTTTGCACTTCGTCAAAAATCAGCGCGGCATCGAAACGGTCGCACAGTTCCCGCGCGGTCTGCAAAAATGCCGTATCCGCAGGCAGTACGCCGCTTTCGCCCTGCACCGGCTCGATAATCACCGCACAGGTTTTCTCGGAAACCGCTTCACGCAGCGCGGCGGCATCATTAAACGGAATATGGCGGATACCCTGCGGCAGCGGCGCAAAATCTTCGCTGTATTTCGGCTGGCCGCCGACCGAAACCGTAAACAGCGTGCGGCCGTGAAAGGCATTAACGCAGGCAATGATTTCGTTTTTTTCCGCGCCGAAACGGTCGCGCGCATATTTACGCGCCAGTTTCAGCGCCGCTTCGTTCGCTTCCGCACCGGAGTTGCAGAAAAACACCTTGTCCGCAAATGTATTGTCCACCAATTTGCGCGCCAGCTCCTGCGCCGCTTCGGTGGTATAGATATTGGAAATGTGCCACAACTTCTGCGCCTGCGTTTCCAAAGCCTGCACCAGCACCGGATGGCAATGCCCCAGCGCATTCACGGCAATGCCGCCGGCCAAATCGATATATTCCCGGCCTTCACTGTCCCACACGCGGCTGCCCTGCCCTTTTTCGGGAACAACGGGCGCAAAAGAAAAATTGGGCGTGAGATAGTTTTGCATACAAATCCTTTCGGCAGTTCGGGCTGTTGGAGAGCGGAAAATTATGCGTGATTTAACCTTTCTTGGCAACGGCGGCTTGATGCAGAAAGGCCGTCTGAAAACACGCTCTGTTTTCAGACGGCCTGAATACGGCAGACTCAAAGAAACTTCAAATACTTAAAATCTTCGGTCTGCAACCGTTAATCGCTTATTTCAATACTTCGGCGAACGCTTCGGCCACATAATCGATGTTTTTCTCGTTCAAACCGGCTACGCACATCCGCCCTGTATTCACCAGATATACGGCAAATTCGTCTTGCAGACGCTGCACCTGTTCGGGGTTCAGGCCGGTGTAGCTGAACATACCGCGCTGTTTGACGAAATAATCGAAATTGCGTCCCGGCAGCTTGGCTTGCAACGCGGCGTGCAGTTTTTCGCGCATTGTACGGATGCGGTCGCGCATTTCAGCCACTTCGTCCGCCCATTGTGCGAACAGGGTTTCGCTGTTCATCACATCGGCGGTTACCCAAGCACCGTGTACCGGCGGGCAGGAATACATACGGCGCACGGTGGATTTGAGCTGGCCGAGTACGGTTTCCGCTTCGTCCTTGTTCGGGCAGACCACGCTCAGGCCGCCCATCCGTTCGCCGTAAAGCGAAAGGTTTTTGGAAAACGAATTGCTGACAAACAGCGGCAAGCCCATTGCAACGGCTTTGCGGATTGCATAAGCATCGCCTTCTAAATCGCTGCCGAAGCCTTGATAGGCAATGTCCATAAACGGAATCAGGCCGCGCATTTTCACGGTTTCCAGCACTTCGTCCCACTGCGCTTCGCTCAAATCCACGCCGGTCGGATTGTGGCAGCAAGGGTGCAGCAGCACCACGTCGCCGGCGTTCAATGTACGGAAAAAGGCCAGCATTTCATCGAATTTCACGCTGACGGTGGCGGCATCGTAATACGGATACACGCCCACTTCGAAACCGGCGCTGGCAAAAATGGCTTTGTGGTTGTCCCACGTCGGGTCGCTCACATAGATTTTCGCTTGCGGAAACCAGCGGTACAGAAATTCGCCGCCCACGCGCAGTGCGCCCGAGCCGCCGAGCGTCTGAATGGTTGCAATGCGCTCTTCCGCCAAAGCCGCGCTGTCTTTGCCGAACAACAGCTCCTGCACGGCGCGGCGGTACGGCGCATAGCCTTCCATCGGCAGATAGCCGCGCGGGCGCACTTCTTCGGCCAGCTTCGCTTCGGCCGCCTGTACGCAGCCCAGCACCGGCAGGCGGCCTTCGCCGTCAAAATAAATGCCGATACTCAGATTCACTTTGTTTGCACGCGGATCGGCATTGAATTTTTCCACCAAACTCAAAATCGGATCACCGGCAAAACGTTCTACGTGTTGATACATTTTTTTCTCCTTTATGTGTGTGCAGACCAAAACGGCATTTTAAGGCGGAAAGGCAAAAAAAAGGAAGTAAAAACCGCCAAGGCCGTCTGAAAAACGCACTTTTCAGACGGCTTTGGCGGCAAAACGGTCATTTTATTTCATTTCTTCCGACAATGCGCCTTGCAAACGGTTGCATTTGCCGAAGTATTTTGTACCGTCGCTTTCCATCGTCAGGCGGAACGAATCTTTAAAGATTTTTTCCACGCGGTAAAACTCGGTATCGTATTTGCCCTCTTTCTCTTTTGCCGTAGCAAAAAACAAATCGCCCAGCTCGGCCAAATCAGGGTTTTCTTTCAGATACGCCGCCTGCTCTCCGCTGGTTTCGCGCCGGATGTCGAACAAAGCGGAGTGCACTTCGATACCGCCGTCTTTGATGCGCCACTCGCCCTTCTCCGCCGCCGACAAACGCAGTACGCCCAATACGTCCACCACACCACGGCCGCGCACTTGGTGATCGGCCTGATATTGCGTTTCGCCGATAGAGCGGATATCGCCGTCTTCATCGGTCATCGCACACGCCCAGCGGCCGGTCAGATA
>JAUNKU010000007.1:0-12731 GCA_030532645.1 Neisseria sp.
GATATTCGCATTCGGCGTAACGTAAGCCGTTGCTTCGCAGAATACTTTGGTGCTGTTCGGATCTTCTTTGGCCGTACGCACTTCGCGCAAGTCCAAATTCAAGCCGTTCAGCGAAGCGCGGATACTCGACAGATTATGGTCGGTTTCGCGTTTCAGGAATTTTTCCAGATTCTCGTTAATCAGACTTTTAACGACTTCCGCACCCTTGGGGTCGGAACAGGTCAATTGCGGTTTTTGCGAGCAGGCAGCCAACAAAATGACGGCAGCCGACAATAATGCTTTTTTATCTTCATAATTCACTCCTCGGCAGGATTCGACAATAAAAATTCAAGATTCGGAATTATAGGTTTTTTCACTAAATTCTGTAAATTTTTTCTTGCATTTTTTAACAGAAATGCCGTCTGAAAACCTGACATCAGTTTTCAGACGGCATTTAAATATTTTCAGCTTATCCGCTCAAATCAACCTTGGTTGCGGCGGCTGCCCAAATCGGCGGCGGCGGTAAACAAAACATCGGTTGAAGAGTTCAGCGCAGTTTCGCAAGAGTCTTGCACCACGCCGATGATGAAGCCGACGGCAACCACCTGCATCGCTACGTCATTATTGATGCCGAGCAGGTTGCACGCCAGCGGAATCAGCAGCAGCGAACCGCCGGCCACGCCTGATGCGCCGCAGGCGCTGACTGTTGCAATCAGGCTCAGCAGCAGGGCAGAGCCGAAGGAAACTTCGATGCCTTGGGTGTGCGCGGCGGCCAGCGCCAATACGGTAATGGTAATGGCGGCACCGGCCATATTGATGGTTGCGCCCAGCGGAATGGAAACGGAATAAGTATCTTCGTGCAGGCCGAGTTTCTTCGCCAAAGCCATATTCACCGGAATATTGGCAGCGGAAGAACGGGTGAAGAAGGCGGTTACGCCGCTTTCGCGCAAGCAGGTCAGTACCAGCGGATAAGGATTGCTGCGGATTTGCGTCCACACAATCAGTGGGTTCACAACAAAGGCGATAAACAGCATACAGCCGACCAACACCAGCAGCAGTTTGCCGTAGCTGGCCAATGCGCCGAAACCGGTTTCGGCAATGGTAGAAGCAACCAAGCCGAAAATGCCGACAGGGGCGAAACGGATCACGCCGCGCACAATCATCGATACGGCATCAGACAAATCAGCTACCAGCTTGCGCGTGCTGTCGGAAGCGTGGCGCAGGGTAAAGCCCAGCACCAACGCCCACGCCAGAATGCCGATATAGTTGGCATTGGCCAGCGCGGTAATCGGGTTTTCCACCAGCTTCATCAGCAGGGTTTTCAATACTTCGCGCACATCGCCCGGCGGCGTTTGCGTTACTGCATCACCGGCGGCCAAAACGATTTCGGTCGGCCAAGCAAGGCTGGCAATCACTGCCACCAGCGCGGCACTGAATGTACCGGCAATGTAAAGCACCAGAATCGGGCGCACATTGGCCTGATTACCGGCCTGATGCTGCGCCACTGCCGCTGTAACCAGCACAAACACCAAAATCGGCGCAACGGCTTTCAATGCACCAACAAACAGGCTGCCGAGCAAACCGGCCGACAAGCCCAGCGAGGGGGCAACGGCGGCTACGATGATACCGAGCAGCAAACCGGCCACAATCTGCTGAACCAGACTGAAACGGTTTACTGCCTGCCAGAAGGAGCGTAATCCGGACATAAGTTTTCCTTTATGAAATGAAATAAAAACGGGCGGCAAACGCAAACAGGCGGCTGCCGGAAAATGTTTTGTTAAAATCGGCTTACATTTTAAAAGAAAGTTTCACACTGGGGAAGCATTTGGCGGATTCCGGTGCAGCAGGCCGTCTGAAAGCCTGTTTTTCAGACGGCATTGTTTTGGGGATTATTCCAGCAGAAACGATGAAAGAGCCGTCCTTTTCCCCAAAGCTCGGAATACTCCCTCTCGTCCTGAAAATAAAGTATAAAAAAGGCCGTCTGAAAACCAAGGCAGAGCCGCTGCTCCGTGCCTGATTTTCAGACGGCCTGCCGCCGTTCAAAGCTTAGTCGAAACGGACAACATATTTCACTTCTCCGCCCCACGATACCGAGCCGACGCGTGCGATGGCTTGAATGGATTTGGAAAGCTGGTAAATCAGTTTGACCGACTGGTTGGCGCTGGTGATGCCGTATTCGTAGCCGAGATACAGATCGTTGGTCAGCTGTTTGCCGACCGTCAGCACTTGTTCCGCCGGATTCAGCTCGCCGGTTTGCGCGTTGCGGCTGCGCTGGCTGGCGAAACCGAAGTCGTCCACAAGGCCGATTTTGTCGTTGATGCTGCCTGCCAGCAAGGCCGCTCCGGCGGCAGACAAAGCCGCTTCGTCGCCGTCGCTGCCGCTGCTGGCGCGGTTGAGAATCAGCCACGAGAGTTTGTCTTTCTCGCTCATCGCTTCATCGGCCACCAGCGTGATGCGCGGCTGGCTGAGGTTGCCCAGCACTTCCACGCCTGCGCCGACCGGCGATTGGTTGCGGACGGCGCGGATATTGAGGTTCGGCTGCGTCAGCGGACCGACAAAGGAAATCGTGCCTTTGGTAATGTTCAAATCCTGCGCGTAGGCTTTGTATTTGCCTTTGACCACTTTCACCGTACCCACGCCGCGCACGTCCTGACCGGGCTTGGCAGTCAGATTGAGCTTGCCGCCGAGGGTAACGTCCAAACCTTCGCCGCTGAAACGGAAGCGGTCGTTCAAATCGAGCAGCAGGTCCATACTGATTTTCAGCGGTTCGCTCTGCGGTTTGGCTTCTTCGCCGAGTACCACCACATCATCGCCCAATTCGGGCATACCGGATTTTTGGAAACCGAAACGGCCTTCGTCCACTTTCAATCCGCCGATCAGGCCGACCCCGACGGCAGGCAGATAAGTGAGTTTGGTTTCGCCGCTGACGGTCAGACGGCGGTTCGGTTTGTCCAAAGCCTGATATTTGTCGAACAGCACGCGTACATTAACGTCCGGCTCGCCTTTGTCCAGCGACACCGAGCCGTCCAGCTTCACCGTGCCGCCGCGCGTAAATTGCAGGCTGTCGATCAGCCATTTCTGGCCGGACAGGCGCGAGCGCAGGCTGCCTTTGTCCAAAATCAGGCCGACTTCGCGGTTGACGTAATATAAGTTGTCGCCGTTGAGCGTACCGTTCAGCTGCGGCGTACCGACCGTGCCGCCGATAACAGCTTCGGCCTGCAAGCTGCCGCGCACGGTGTGGCCGACCGGCATTAAGTGTTTCAACGCATTCAAATCGGGCGCATTGAGCTGCACTTTGCCGTTAATCGGCGCATCGGCCAAGCGGTTGCCGAACTGCTGGCTGACGGCCACATTGCCGTTCAATGCACCGTAGCGCGTTTGGCCGGAAAGGACATTATCGATACGGCCGTTTTGGAAACGGGTTTGCAGCGTCAGTTTTTCCAAACCGAGGCTCTGCTTGCGGTGCGGCAGTACCACATCGCCGCTTTGCTGGCGGATATTGAGGTAGCCGCGCGCATTCTGGCTGTATGCCAAATCCCAATCGCCGGCCAGCACCAGATTGTGCTCCACCGGCGGCGTGAAGAAATTGTGCAGCTCGCTGACGCGCAGATTGTCGGCGCTGCCTTTGCTGACGATGCCGTTTTTCTTGTCCCAAACAAAATTCGCCAAATTCAGGCTGCCGCCCATTGCCGACCAACGCGCTGCGCCGAGCGCCACACGTTCCGCACCGGCTTCCAAGCTCATTGCGTTTTGCAGTTTCAGGTTGAACGCACCGGCAACGTCCAAAGCACCGACCGTGCCTTTCCATTGCAGATTGTCGGGATTCAGGCCGCCGTCTGCGGCCACATTCAGCTTATACGGTTTGCCGTCCAAGCTCAGATTGCCGCTGCCGCGGATGGTGTGGCGCACGCCCGTGCCTTTTACATCCAAATCCACACGCTCGATCTGCGTATCGGCAATGTTTACGCGGTTGCCGTGCAGCGATACGTTCAGCGGTTTGGTGTAGTCGG
The DNA here is from genome assembly GCA_030532645.1 of Neisseria sp. Lineage (GTDB taxonomy): Bacteria > Pseudomonadota > Gammaproteobacteria > Burkholderiales > Neisseriaceae > Neisseria. The sequence goes on from JAUNKU010000007.1 coordinate 3,990, forward strand.
GCGAACCTTGTGCGGAAAAATCCAAACTGCTGATGTGCAGCATACCGCCCGCCCGCAAATCGCGCACCGAGCCTTTGAGGTTGGCCTCGATTTTCTTCGGCTCGCCGGAAATATAGCCTTTGGCGTTGAGCTGGCCGCTCAGGCCGAAGCCGAATTTGTCCAAATCGGGCGCAGCGATGTCCACATTCAGACGGTCGCCTGCTTTGCCAAAGCTGCCGTCGGTTTTCACGCGGTTGCGGCCGAGCAGCACATCGCTGACGGCGCGGCTGAGATGTTCTTTTTCATACCAAACATCGGCGCTGCCGCGCAAATCGACGCCGGAAAGCGTACTCGGGGCGAAAGCCAGTTTGCCGCCGAACGCTTTTTCGGCAAGCAGGCCGTTGAATTTGATGTTGCCGTTGACATTGCCGCTCGGGAATTGGGCAAACAGCTTGGCCGGATTGAAGTTCTGGCTGTCCACGTCCAACGCCAGCGCCTGTTTGCCGAACCATTCCATTTTGCCCGCAGCTTTCAGACGGCCTCCGCCGTACGGCGCAAGCAATACATCGGCAAGGTTCAGCGTGCGCTGGCCTTTGGCGGTATCCAAAGCAATACCGGCTTTGCCGCTGCTCTCGGCGCGCTTGCCTTTCAAGGTCCATTGCGCCTGCGGCTCGCCGTACGTTCCGCGCCATTCGATTCTGCCGTTCACCGTTTCGTCGAATGTTTGCGTAATCACATCGGCCAGCGTGAAATTTTTGATGTCGGTGTCGATTTTCAGACGGCCTTCGGCGGTATCCGTGCTGCCGGAAAATTTCACAACGCCCTGTTTCAGCAACGCCGCTTCGCTGTCGCCCAATGTCAGCACACCGTTCTCGTCCACGGTAAAACGGCTGCTGATGCGGCGTACCGGAATGCCGTTGCGGTCGGCGGCCGCTGCGGCTTTATTGTTCAAATCTGCTTCGCCGCGCAGGGCAAGGCCGTCTGTAAACTGGGGCAGTACGTTGATATTGAAGTCCAGCAGCGCTTTCGGTACAGACGCGAAAAAATCCTGCGGATTCAGGCCTTGCCCTTTGGCGCGGATATGGCCGACAATTTCGTCCAAACCGTTGGCAAACGGGCTCAGCTCGGTATCGGCGGTCAGCGTGATGTTGCCGCCGACCAAGTCGGCATTCAGCGACACTTTTTCCAAATTGCCGCCCAGCAGGATTTCGCCGGATACAGAATGCTCGGAAAGCTGGCCGCCGCCGGTAATTTTGCCGTTCAGGGCAAACGGCACGCTATCGTCCAAGCTGACCGTGCCTTCGTTGTAGCTCCACTCGGTTTTAACGGTTTTAATCTCGACAAAATGCTTTTGTTTGTCGTAACGGTAAGCCGCTTCGGCATTTTGCAGCACGGCGGTTTGGTTTTTGCCGATGGTGATTTTGCCGACGGAAATTTCGTCCGCAACGATATTCAGCGGCAGTTTCAGGCTCGCAGGCAGTTTGCGCGGCTCTTTCGGCTTCGGCGGCGTGGGTTTGGTAACGATATGGATATCGCCTGCGGCGAGCCGTTCGATGTGCAGAAGGCCGTCTGAAAGTTCGGCAGGCTGCCATTGGAAAGTGAAACGGCTGATGTCCACGTCCGCGCCTTCGGTTCCTACGCGCCAGCCTTCGCCGGAAAAGCCGTGCCACAAAGTACCTTCCAGCGTTTTGGAAGCAATATTGACACCGGCCAGCGCAGGCAGGCGGTAGAGGCCGAAACGCAGACCGGATTCGGTGGCGGCCAGCCAGTAAACCAGGCCGCACAGCACGGCCAGCAGCAATACGGCAAACGCCAGCAGCGTTTTCAGCCACAGGCGGCGCGCTTTTTTACGCGGCGTTTGCGGCTGTCTGCCGTCTTGCTGCGGCGTGCGTTCGTGTTTTTCAGACGGCATTGCGCCGTTTTCGGGAAGATTGGAAGTCATTAGAAGCGGGTTCCCAAGCTGATGTGCCAACGGATTTTCTTATCGTTATGCCCGTAGGCGATGTCGAACGAGAACGGGGCAACGGGGCTGAACCAGCGCACGCCCACGCCCGAGCCGTGTTCGTATTTCATTTCTTTGAAGTTTTGCGCCACGCCGCCCACATCGTGGAAAACGGCGGCGGAGAAGTCTTTGGTTATCGGATATTGGTATTCCAAACTGCCGACCGCTAAGGCACGGTCGGGCAGCACGGCACCGTTGAGATGGCGGCCGATGCTGTTCAATTCGTAACCGCGCACCGACATTGCGCCGCCGGTGCGGAACATCAAACCGGTCGGCACGTCGTCCGCTTCGCCGGTACGCACATAGCCGAGATGGCCGCGTGCGATGAATGTACCGAGCGATTTGTCTTCCGGCGTGAAGAAATAACCGGCGCGGCCTTCGATGCGCTGCATCGCCGAGCTGGACGCGAGTTTGCCCAAAGTCGTGCCGAGTTTAGCATCAAGATAATAGCCGTTTTCCGGCCGCAGTAATGTGTCGATGTCCTGTTTTTTCCACGAAGCGATCAGCATTGTGGCGTAGGCGCGGCCCAAATCGGTGTTGGTTTGCGGAATACGCGCCTTTTCTCCGATGTATTCCAAGCCCAAACGCGCTTCGATACCATTGCGGTCGCGTACAAACCATACGCCGCCGTTGAGCTCGTTTTTCTCCAAATTCTGCGAACTGCTGCGCTTGTAGCCCATATTGCTGGTCCAGAAATGGCCGTCTGAATTGCGCGGCTGGCTGATACCGGCGGATACGGCGGTTTCGTATTTGTCTGCATCGGCCACCACCGATCCGACATAGCCTTTGCCGAACAAATCGTAATAATCATAGGCGATCCGTCCGCCCGGACCGTATTCCGAATCGTAGCGCAGGCCGAGTTCCAGCTTCTGCTTCTTCACTTCGGATACGGTAACTTTTACCGGCACGCGGTCGCCTTGCAGATTGTCGAAATCCGCCTGCACCGAAGCGCCGGAATAATGGCTGTCCTGCTCCAAAGCCTGCTGGTAATCGAGCAGTTTGTCCAAATCGTAAGGCGAACCGGCCTCAAATTCGGCCATTCCGCGCACCACGCTTTCGGGATAGCGTTTCACGCCTTCCACTTGGATATCGCCGAAAAACACCGGCTTGTTGCTGTCCACATTCACCGCCAAATCCACATCGTTCTTCGCCGGATTGACGGTTGCCTGCGTGTGGCTGAACGAAGCGAGCGGATATTTTTTCCGCTTCACCGCCGCCAGCACCGATGTTTTGCTGCTGCTCCAATTATCTTGGTCGAACTGCGCGCCCACCGGCTGCGCCCAGTTTTCCATCGCATTGCGGTAATAATCCGCCAAATCTTCGTCTTGCAGAATATCGCCGGTTATCGCCACCGAAACATTGTCGATTTTCGCCGGCACGCCCGGCTTGATGTCCACGCCGTAGCCTGTGCCTTCTTTGGCCACTTTGATACCAGCGTTGAAATAGCCTTTGGTACGCACCATCGATTTGATTTGGTCGGGCGCTTCTTCGGCCAAAAACTCCATCTGCTCCGCGTCCAGCTCTTCTTCCTGCTGCTGCGTAATCAGCGGCAGATGGGTTTCCACCATTTCTTTCAGCATTTCGTTTTCAGAACGCACACTGACCGGAAATTTCAAAGCCTTCGCGCTTTCTTCTTTTTTGTTTTTCTTGGCGGTTTCCTGTTTTTTTCCGGCGGCTTCAGCCTTTTCGCCGCCGTCAGACACACCGCTGCCGCTGTCGGCAAACGCAGACAGCGGCAGTTGGAAACAGAGCGCGGCCAGCAGCGCCGCAGCGGTTTTGTGCTTCATTCGAACATCCGTTTTATCAAAGCCGCGACGCACCGGAAAACGGGCGGCAGCAGATTTTCCATTACGCCCGATTTTAGCGCAAAACCTGCCCCAACGGCGCGCAGAATCAAGTTAAAAATCGCAATCGGCGGTACAATCCCGTTTTTGTTCCGAAAACGCCCGAGTATGCCCCGTTTAAACGTTCCGCCCGCCCGTCTCAAAGCCCACCTCAAACGCGGCGGCCTGATTGCCTATCCCACCGAATCCAGCTACGGCCTCGGCTGCCTACCGCAACACAAGCGCGCACTCAATCAACTGATTAAAATGAAAAAACGGCCGCAACACAAAGGCCTGATTGTGATTGCCGACCGCTTGTGCCGTCTGAAAAACACCGGTGCAAACCGCGCCAAAAAACTGCTGCACACATTGGGCGAAGCAGACGAAGGCCGTCTGAAAAACGAATGGCCCGCCCGCAAAACCTTCCTGCTGCCGGCCGCGCCGCACGTTCTGCCGCAACTGCGCGGCCGCAACCGCCGCAAACTCGCCGTCCGCATTCCCGACCACGCCCTCGCACGGCAAGTCTGCCAAAGCGCAGGCAGCGCCCTCGTTTCCACCTCCTGCAACCGCGCCCGCCAACGCCCCTGCCGAACAGAACGCGAAGTGAAGCGGCAGTTCGGCCGCAAAGTACTCGTCATCGGCGGCCGTACAGGCGGCGCAAAAACACCGAGCGCGATTATTGATTTCGAGAGTGGGGAAAAGTTGAGATAAAGAAAGGCCGCCTGAAAAGCATATTGTGCATTTTGGTTTTACAGAAGCCGGTGGCTTTCAGACGGCCTTTTTGTATTGAACGCCCGATCAAACCAATCCGTCATACTCGGGCTTGACTCGAGTATCTCTCCCATCCCATTTTTCCGAAACCCAAACGGAAAGATACTCGGGTCAAACCCGAGTATGACGAAGTGGTTGAAATGCACAGAACCTAGTAGGCTGGGCTTCAGCCCAGCAAAAAACAGCTGAGCAATCAGCTATATTATATCCAACATTCTTTTGCCGGGCTGAAGCCCGGCCTACGGCTTCTTCAAATATACAGCCCTATTTATTCAAACCGGCTTGTCCGCTGGCGCAGCCGAGCACGGCGAAAGAGCGCAAAGGCAAAAACTCTGAAACCCTGATTCAAAACACCAAGGCCGTCTGAAAAACACAAGTTTTCAGACGGCCTTCTTAGCTCATTCCACCACAATCTTCGGAAACGCGCCGCTGTAATCGCGGCCTTTGTCGGCCACCGCCAGCGCCACTTGGAAAGCGGCCCGGCGGTACAGCTCGGCCATTTCGGGGTGTTCGGCCTGCCATTGGCGCGTGCGGCCTTCGTCCATCGCCAAACGCAGCGGCAGGCTCAAAGGCAGCTGGCCGAGCAGCGGCACGTTCAGTTTGGCCGCCAATTCTTTGCCGCCGTCGCAGCCGAACAAGGCTTCCTGATGGCCGCAATTCGTGCAAACGTGTACCGACATATTTTCCAGCACGCCGAAAATCGGAATGTTCACTTTCTCAAACATATCCACTGCTTTCCGTGCATCAATCAGCGCAATATCCTGCGGCGTGGTCACCACCACCGCGCCGGTAACGGGAATTTTCTGCGACAGCGTCAGCTGGATGTCGCCCGTACCCGGCGGCAGGTCGATAAACAGATAATCCACATCGTCCCACTCGCTTTGGAACAGCAGCTGCTGCAAGGCTTGGCTCAACATCGGGCCGCGCCAAACCACGGCTTGGTCGGGGTCAATCAGAAAACCGATAGACATTACCTGAATGCCGTCTGCCTCCACAGGAATGAATTTCTTGTCGCGCTGCTCGGGCTGAACCGCCGCCACGCCCAACATTGTCGGCTGGCTCGGACCGTACAAATCCGCGTCCAACACGCCCACGCGCGCGCCCATTGCCGCCATTGCCGCCGCCAGATTCGCGGTGGTGGTCGATTTGCCCACACCGCCTTTGCCGGAAGCAACGGCGATAATGTTTTTCACGCCTTTCATCGTGCTCACGCCCGGCTGGACTTTGTGCGCCACAATCTGCTGCTGCACGTCCACACGCACATTTTTGCCGTTTGCGGCCGTCTGCAAAGCCGCAGCAACCGCACTTTGCAGCGCATCGCGCAGATGAGCGGCCGGAAAACCGAACACCAGCGTTACGTTCACGCCGTCTGCATTTTCGTTTACCGTGATTTTGGCACTTTCCGCCAGCGTGCGGCGGCTGTCGGGCAGCGGCAATGCGCCGATAATGTCTGCGTAGGCACTCATAAGATTCCTTTCTGCTGCAAGTTTTAAAACAGGACGCATTGTAGCGCAAGGCCGTCTGAAAATCCGCTTCTTTACCCAAACCGGTTTTCAGACGGCCTGAAATCGGGCTGCGGACAGCAATCCGGCCGTACAACAGATGGATAAGGAAACCGATAAAATGCCTGCTGCCGCAGAAACCCTTTCGGCAATCCGTTTTTTGCAGACGGCCTTGCGCGCTTCTCTGCTACAATCGCTGCAATTTTTCCGCTCCCGGTAAAACAATGAAAAAAATCCTCTCTGCTCTGCTGCTTGCGCTGCTGCCGCTCGGTTTTCTGGCCGTGATGGTGGCCGCGCCGCTGTTTGCGCTGTCGGACTACGAAGGCGGCCTGCTGTGGGAAGTGTTGGAAGATGATTTTATCCGCGAGCGTTTGGCGTGGACGGTGGTTCAGGCGGCGGTAACCTGTGCGGCGGTTCTGCCTTTGGGCGTGCTGTGCGGCTGGGTGTTGGCACGCTTGGAATTTGCCGGACGGCGCGTTTTGCTGCGCTTGCTGATGCTGCCCTTTGTGATGCCGACTTTGGTGGCGGCGATGGGCGTGCTGGCACTTTTCGGGGCAAACGGCCTGCTGTGGCGCGGTTGGCAGGATACGCCGTATTTGCTGCTTTACGGCAATGTGTTTTTCAATCTGCCGGTGCTGATACGCGCGGCTTATCAAGGTTTTTCGGCCATTCCGGCGGCGCGGCTGGCGGCGGCACAGACATTGGGCGCAGGCGCGTGGCAGCGGTTTTGGCGCATCGAACTGCCGGCGGTGCGAAACTGGCTGGCCGGCGGTTTGTGTTTGGTGTTTTTATACTGTTTTTCCGGCTTTGGATTGGCTCTATTGCTCGGCGGTACGGCATACAGTACGGTGGAAGTGGAAATCTACCGTTTGATTACGGTGGAATTGGACACAGCGCAGGCCGGTGTGTTGGTGTGGGTCAGCCTCGGCATTACCGCGCTGGCCGGTGCGCTGTATGCTTATTTCAGCAAAACGGCGGCGGCGCGCGACAAAATCCGGGCATTAAGGCCGTCTGAAAACCGTACTTTCGGCCAATATTGCCTGCTGGCGGCGGCTCTGGCGGTTTTGGCGGTTTGCTGTGCGCTGCCGTTGGCGGCGGTGGCCGTGCAGGCAGTGCGTGCCGGCAGTTCTTGGCAGGTTCTGGCCGACAGCGAAGCTTGGCTGGCGGTGTGGAATACGCTGCGCTTTACCTTTTTCGCAATGCTGGCCGCCGTTCTGCTCGGCGTGTCGCACGCGGCTTTGGCGCGGCAATGGGCGTGGATACGCGGCATTACCTTTCTGCCGTTTATGGTGTCGCCCGTCTGCGTAGCCTTCGGCGTGCTGCTGCTTTACCCCGAATGGACGGCCTCGCTGCCGCTTTTAATCGCAACCTACGCGCTGCTCGCTTATCCGTTCGTCACCAAAGACCTGCTCGCCGCGTGGGACGCGCTGCCGCCGAACTTTGCCGCCGCTTCGCGCAGCCTTGGCGCAACGCCGCTGCAAACCCTGCGCCGCGTGGTTTTTCCTTTGCTGTATCCGGCTTTGCAGCGCGGTCTGACGCTGGCCGCCGCCACCTGTATCGGCGAATTTGCCGCCACTTTATTCCTCTCGCGCCCCGAGTGGCAAACGCTCACCACGCTGGTTTACCACTATCTCGGCACGGCCGGTGCGGACAACCACGACCGCGCGATGGTGCTGACCGCCGTGCTGGCCGCTTTGGCATTGGCGGTTTTCCTGCTGCTCGATGCACGCGAAAACGCAAGGCCGTCTGAACAGCGCGAAGCCTGATTCCGAAAGAAAACACAATGCTTGAACTGGCGCATATCCATAAACGATTCGGCCGCAAAACCGTGGCCCGCGATATTTCCCTAACCGTGGCAAACGGCAGGCTCACCGCCGTACTCGGCCGCTCCGGCTGCGGCAAGTCCACCTTGCTCAATATCGCCGCCGGTCTGGTGCAGCCTGAAAGCGGCAGCGTCATCATCAACGGGCGCGATGTCGGCCGCCTGCCGCCGGAAAAACGGCGCGTGTCGCTGATGTTTCAGGATTACGCGCTGTTTCCCCATCTCAACGTTTGGCAGAACACCGCTTTTGCGCTGACCTTGCGCGGTATGCCGTCTGAAAAAGCGCGCCGAACCGCCGAAACCCTGCTGGCCGAAGTCGGGCTGGAAGGACAAGGCGGGCGGCGCGTAGAAAGCCTGTCGGGCGGCGAACAGCAGCGCGTTGCCCTTGCCCGCGCGCTGGCCGCCAAACCCGAGCTGTTGTTACTGGACGAACCGTTTTCCAGCCTCGATACCGGCTTGCGCCGCAGCCTGCGCGCGCTGACTTTGGCGCAAATCCGCCGCCAAAACATTCCGGCCGTATTGGTAACGCACGACCCCGAAGAGGCCTTTTTAATGGCCGACCACATCGCCCTGATGAGCGACGGCGCGATTATCCAGCACGGCACGCCGTCTGAAATCGCCCGACAACCGGCCAGCGCACAAGCCGCCCGCTTGCTCGCACTGAGCAATGTTTCTGATACACGCTACCTGCCCCAAGCCGCGCTTTCCATTGCCGCAAACGGCACACTTTGCCCCGTTGTGCAGCGCGAAATCCTGCCAGAACACAGCCGCTTCACCGTGCAGCATTCCGAATACGGCGAAATGGTTTTGGATTTGAACGCCGCACAAGCCGCAGAATATGCC
>JAUNKU010000007.1:12831-26742 GCA_030532645.1 Neisseria sp.
AAACTGCCGCACGGCACGCGGCAGCTGGCGGCGTGACGGATAAAGTGCGTACACAGTCATTTCGGGCAAATCCCAATCGGGCAGCACGGTTTTCAGACGGCCTTCGGCAAGCGGTTCGGCCAGCAGGTAGCGCGGCAGCATCGCAATGCCCGCACCGTGCAACACAGCATTGAGCAGCATCAGCGCATCATTGCCGGTCAGCGCGTTATCGAGCGTCAGCACGGTCGGCGTGCCTTGCCGGTAAAACGTCCATTCACTGCGGTTGAGATGGCTGTGCGCCAAACAACGGTGCTCGGCCAAGTCTTCGGGACGCTCCGGCTCGCCATATTCGGCCAGATAATCGGGCGCGGCAACAAGCAGCGAATGACAGGGCGCAAGCGGGCGGGCAATCAGCGCATCATCGGGCTTGCTGCTGATGCGTATCGCCAAATCGATGCCGTTTTCCACCAAATTCAGCGCCTGATCGCCGACATTCAGATGAATGTTCAGCTTCGGATGCAAGCGGCCGAACTCGGCAACGGCCTGCGAAAGATGCTGCACGCCGAGCGATACGCCCGAAGTCAGCCGCAACGAGCCTTTCAGCTCGCCGTCGCTCGGGGCGATTTCGGCTTCGGCGGCTTCGGTCAGCGCCAGCAGTTCGCGGCAGTAACGCAATGCCTGCTCGCCTGCCGCCGTCAGGCTGACGTGCCGCGTGGTGCGCTGCAACAGACGCGCGCCCAGCCACTGCTCCAACAGCGCGATATGGCGCGTGACCATTGCTTTGGACATATCCAGTTTGTCGGCCGCAGCGGTAAAGCTGCCGTTTTCGGCCACGGCGGCCAATACTTTGGCGGCGGTAATCCTATCCATTTTTTATCCTAATTGTTGCAATTTTTGAAACAGTATACGCCGTTTTTGCCGGTTTTTCTGCAAGATTGTTTCGCGTACCATTCGCTTCATCAAACAGAAACACACCACTCGAAAGGATATTCCGATGAAAAAAACCGCCGCTGCCCTGCTGGCCTCCGGCCTGTTCGCACAAGCCGCTTTGGCCGACAATCTGCAATTTCACACTTACAATCCGCAAGAAAACAGCATTTTCCCTGTCACTTCCGTGATTGTGGAAGGCGATAAAGAAGTGCTGCTGGTTGATGCACAGTTCCAACGCAACGATGCCGAAGCGCTGGTGCAGCAAATCCGCGCCACCGGCAAACCGCTGAAAACCGTGTACATCAGCCATTACGATCCGGATTTCTACTTCGGTTTGGACGTTATCCGCCAAGCCTTCCCGCAAGCCGAAATCCTTGCTACGCCGGAAACACTGGCGCACATTGAAGACAGCATTATCGGCAAATACAAATTCTGGTCGCCGATTTTGAAAGAAAACGCGCCGCAAATGCTGGTTTTGCCGAAAGCCACCAAAGCCGCCCACCTGAACGTCGGCAGCAGCCGTCTGGAAATCCGCGGCCAAAACATCAATCCGTCCCTCACCTATCTGTGGGATCCGCAAAGCAAAACCGTATTGGGCGGCGTTGCGCTGTATGAAGGCACGCACTTGTGGCTGGCCGACTCGCAAACCGCCGAAGCGCGCAGCAAATGGGCCAAAACGCTGAACGACATCGCCGCTCAAAAACCGAAACGCGTGATTCCGGGACACTTTATCGGCACGCCGTCGGTGAAAACCATCGCCTTCAACCAGCAATACCTGAAAGCGGTGGAACAAGCCGATAAAACCACCCGTACCGGCAGCGAAATGGCCACCAAACTGCAACAAGCCTTCCCGCAGCTGAAAGGCGCTCAAGATTTGGAATTGGGCGCGAAAGTAGTCAAAGGCGAAGAAAAATGGCCTAAATAAACCGCGAATGCCGTCTGAAAACCCGAATGTTCAGACGGCATTTTTTATTGCTTCTTTTACAGAATAATTTGTTCTTTCTGCCGAACGGATAACAAAAAGCCGTCCGAACACCGCTTGCAAACACGGTTTTCAGACGGCCTTGCTGTCGGAAATACTGAAAAATCAGCCTTCTGCACGCGGTTTGAGGTCTTCTTCGTGCAGGCGCTCTTCTTCGATTTCGCAGTCGGTCAATTCGTGGTCGGCGTAGGTACGCAAATCGTCCACGGAATCTTCGATAATCAGTTCGCGTTCTTCCGCTTCCATTTCGGCAGCCGGAGTGATGTCGCAGGTGCTGTCGTTATTGCTCATCGGTTTTCCTTTCTAAAAACTGGTTGGATAATTAAGAGATGCTGATTTCGCTGCTGTGCGCCAGCAGGAAATCAACCAAGCTGCGGATGGCCGGCATCGCGCCCCGGTTTTTGTAGTAAACCAAATATAGCGGCACGCTGTCGGTTTTCCAATCGGGCATCAGGCGTACCCAGTTTGAACGCGGCATATTTTCAAAACAGGGCAGCAGGGCGATGCCGAGGCCGTCTGAAACCATCTGCCCCAAAAGGTTGGCATCGTTGCTGCGGAAGCGGCGCAGGCCGCCGACCAAGATTTCTTCGCCTTTGTAGGCAAACCGCCATTCGGGGCCGTCGTATTTTTCCAAGAGCGTGTGGCCGTGCAGCTCGTGCGGCGTTTTCAGCTCGCCTGCACGTTCGAGATATTCGCGCGAGGCAAACAAACCCAGCTCGATGTCGCCCAATTTGCGTGCCACCACGTTTTCGCTCTCGGCCGAACCCAAGCGCAGCGCAATATCCACGCCGTCCTGTATCATATTGATTTTCTTATTGTTGATTTCCACTTCGAGACGCACTTCGGGATACAGGCGCAGATACTCGGCCAAATGGTGCATCAAAAAACCGCGTCCGACTTCGGTGGACACGGAAATCCGCAGCAGACCGCCGGGCGTGTCGAGCGTGCCGCGTACGCCGTCCAAGGCCGTCTGAACAGCGGCCATCATTTCCTGCGCCTGCGCGTAAAAGCTGCTGCCTGCTTCGTTCAGGCGGATACCGCGCTTGCCGCGGTCCATCAAGGGCGTGCCCAAATCGGCTTCCAAGCGGCTCAAACGGCGGCTGATGCGCGATTTGGGTACATTCAGCAAATCCTCCGCCTTGCTCAAACTGCCTGCCTGCACCACGGAAACAAACAAGCTGATGTCGTTTAAATCAACACGATCCATTATCGCTCTCGGTTTCGTTCTATTTCCAGCAACTTTAAGTTGCTTTTTACTGTCTTGTTGCAATGATTATCCGCAACTATTATTCGCCCCGTCAAGACAAGCGCTTGATGTTTCATTTTTCTCTTTCTTCATTCCGTTCATTATTTCAACAACAAATCAGAAAAGGAGCTTCACAATGAGCACACCTGCAAACTTCAACGGCGCATTGCCGAAAATCGACCCGAACAACGCTGCAATGCTGCTGATCGACCACCAAAGCGGTCTGTTCAACACTGTACGCGACCTGAACGTACGCGAACTGCGCGCCAACGCGGTAACTTTGGCAAAAGTGGCTACTTTGGCCAAAATGCCTGTAATTACTACCGCTTCCGTACCGCAAGGCCCGAACGGTCCGCTGATTCCTGAAATCCACGAAGCTGCTCCGCACGCCCAATACGTTGCCCGTAAAGGCCAAATCAACTCTTGGGACAACCCTGACTTCGTTGAAGCCGTTAAAGCCACCGGTAAAAAACAACTGATTATCGCCGGTACCATCACTTCCGTATGTATGGCGTTCCCTGCGATTTCTGCGATTGCCGAAGGCTACCAAGTATTCTGTGTAATCGACGCTTCCGGTACTTACAGCAAAATGGCGCAGGAAATCACTTTGGCACGCGTGGTACAAGCCGGTGCCGTACCGATGGACACCGCCGCCGTATGCTCTGAAATCCAAGGCACTTGGAACCGTCCGGACGCTGCCGAATGGGCGAAAGCTTACGAAGCCGTATTCCCAGAATACACTTTGCTGATCGAAAGCTACGCAAAAGCCCGCGAAGTGGAACACAACCACGAGCAACTGGACTCTGAACGCGCTTAATCAATCCATAGAGATTGACGCTTCACAACGTTGAACCTCAACTTTCAGACGGCCTTGTATTACCGCAAGGCCGTCTGAAATCTATCTGCCGCCGACAAGCCGCCAACCAACCGCAAAAGCGGTCAACAGTTTTCGTTTCATTGCAGCCGCACTTGTCAGACGGCCTTAACATCAAAAGAAAACAAAATGGACAAAAACGAATTCCGCCCTGCCCACATCAACAGCAAGCTCGACAGCGGGCTGCTTTATCTGCACGAACACGCACCGCGCACGAGCTGGATTGATTTGCAGGGTGCGGCCGCTTTCTGGCTGGGCGTACACCACAGCCTGCGCCGCCGCCACACCGAGCTGGAACGCTTGGGCGCGGCCTTTTTGGACAAACAAACGGATTGGGCGGACTACCGTATGCAGACGCTCTACACCGCCGCGCACCATCTGGGCAATCTGCACAGCCACCACCACGTCGAAGACAACAGCTATTTTCCGCGCCTGCGCCGCCAAGAGCCGAAACTCTGCCGCGGCTTCGACCTGCTCGACAGCGACCACGAAGACATTGAAGGCCGTCTGAAAAACTGGGAAAAGCTGATAGGCGAATTGAAAGTGACCACTTGGGAAAACCGCGATTTGGCCGCGCGTCTGCATCAGTCGTTCACAGACAGCAGCGACTGCCTGATGCGTCATTTGTCGGACGAAGAAGATTTGGTGATTCCCGTATTGGCACTGTACAGCTGATTTTCGGGCAGTAAGGCCGTCTGAAAAACGGATTTGTGCAGTATTTTCAGACGGCTCTCATTTTTCACAACCAATTTAATTTTAAGGAGAAACAATGAACAACAAAACTTGGCTGCTGATTGGCGGCATTCTTTCCCTCTTAGGCGGCCTGTATGCTTTTGCCTATCCGTTCGCTGCCACACTGACCGTAGAATGGCTTGCCGCTTGGGCGTTTTTATTCAGCGGTGCAGCTGCCGCCGCATCAGCATTCGGCCACACAGGCGGCATCCGCTGGATGACGCTGCTCACCGGTATTTTCACCGCACTTTTAGGCGTTTTCCTGCTCAACAATCCGCTGCAAGGCGCAGTTTCACTGACCGTTATCGCCGGTTTGCTGCTTCTGCTGGCCGGTGCCGTACGGATAGTGTCCGCTTTTGCCGCACAAAACGGCCTGCGCTGGGTATTGCTGGCTTCGGGCGGATTGTCGCTGCTGCTGGCGGTAATGATTTTCAGCAACTTCCCCGCCTCCGCGCTGACGTTGCTGGGCACATTCTTGGCTTTGGAGTTGCTCTCCAACGGCATCTCGCTGCTGTTTTTGGCCTTCGCCAAACCGCGTGCATAAACAGCTTTTTCGGCGGCCGTGCGTGCCAAATGCAGCGGTTTAAATTATCATTGTCGGTTTTTTCCGCCGTTTGCCGTCTCATAACCGATACGGATAACAAAGCAGGGCAAACGTTTTTTCTTCATCTCAGAGTTTTTTGATAAGGATATTTTTATGGCAGCAGAAGGTGCGGGCGAACTCGTCAAAGTGGTCGCCTTATTGGGTTCGGCGGTAGTCGCCGTGCCCTTATTCAAACGGCTGGGCTTGGGTTCGGTGCTGGGTTATCTGGCGGCGGGCTTGGCCATCGGCCCGTTCGGTTTGAAACTGTTTACCGATCCGCAGGGGATTATCCACGTTGCCGAGCTGGGCGTGGTGATGTTCCTGTTTGTCATCGGTTTGGAAATGAAACCGTCCCATTTGTGGAGCTTGCGCAAGCAGATTTTCGGTTTGGGCAGTATGCAGGTGGTTTTCGCGGCGTTTATGCTCACTTTGGTGGGCATCGCTTTCGGCTTCCCTTGGCAGGTGGCGTTTGTCAGCGCATCGGGTTTCGTGCTGACTTCCACCGCAATTGTGATGCAGGTGTTGGGCGAGCGGCACGCGCTGGCTACGCCTGCCGGTCAGCGTATGGTGTCGATCCTGCTGTTTGAAGATTTGCTGATTGTACCGCTTTTGGCGATTGTGGCTTTCCTTGCGCCGACCAGCCCCGAACATATCGCGGCGGCACAGGAAGCGGGCAATTCCGTATGGAAGAGCTTGGGCATCGCCGCTTTGGCGGTCGGCGTTTTGGTGGCGGCAGGCAGATGGCTGCTCAATCCGCTGTTCCGCATTCTGGCGAAATCGAAAGCGCGCGAAGTGATGACGGCCGCTGCGCTGCTGGTGGTACTGGGCGCGGCCTTGCTGATGGAAGTAGGCGGTTTATCGATGGCGATGGGCGCGTTTTTGGCCGGTGTATTGCTGTCTGAATCGTCTTTCCGCCACCAGCTTGAAGCAGACATCGAGCCGTTCCGCGGCCTGCTGCTCGGCCTGTTCTTCTTGGGTGTCGGTATGGCACTGGACTTGAATGTGGTAGCGCAAAACTGGCAGCTGATTTTGTCGGGCGTTATCGCACTGATGGCCGCCAAAGCAGCGGTGATTTACATCGTGGCGCGTTTGGCGAAAAGCAGCCACGCCGACGCTTTGGAGCGTGCGGTGATGATGGCGCAGGGCGGCGAGTTTGCTTTCGTGCTGTTCTCCGCAGCCGCTTCGCAAGGTGTGATCAGCGCCACAGTAAACGCCAATATGACCGCCATTGTGGTGCTTTCGATGGCGATTACGCCGCTGATGCTGATTCTGCACCAACGCTTCTCGCGTAAGGCAGGCGTATCGATGGACGGCGTGGAACACGTCGGCGAAGGCGAAGAATTGCGCGGCAACGTGCTGGTTATCGGCTTCGGCCGCGTCGGCCAAATCGCCAGCCAAGCCCCGATTGCCTACGGCGCAGACATTTCGATTATCGACAACGATCCCGATGTTATCCGCCAAGCCCAAGGCTACGGCTTTAAAGTGTATTACGGCGACGGCTCGCGCGAAGATGTGCTGCACGCTGCCGGCGCACACCACGCCGACTGCATTTTGGTATGCGTGGACGACCCTGCCGCCGCAACCCGCATTGTGGAAAACGCCAAACACAGCTGCCCGTCGGTGAAAACCATCGTCCGCGCGCGCGACCGCGAACACGCGCTCGAACTGGTCAAAGCCGAAGCCGATTTCCTCGTGCGCGAAACCTTCGATGCCGCCGTCAGTATGGGCAGCGAAGCACTCAAAGCATTAGGTGCAGATGAAACCGAACGGGAAGACATCTGCACCGAAGTGCGCCGCGCCGATGCGGAACGCTTCGCGTTTGAAGTGGCAGGCGACGACTTTTCCGGCCGCGCCCTGCTGCTGAAAAACACACCGCAGGCGCATTAACGCCCTACCGTTTTGCCATTCGTCCGAGGCCGTCTGAAAACAGGCTTCAACAAAGTAAAACAAAGCGGAGCATTGCTGCCGAACCGGTATCGGGCAAAACCCGATACCCCGAAGTTTGGGGATAAAACGGTGTTTGCACCGTTTCCGGTGCCGCGCAAACGCTTCTCTGCTTCCGTTTTAAACGTTGGAGCGGCGTTTTCAGACGGCCTTTTTTGTTTTGTGTCCGCCGCCGCAGTGTTCCAAACTGCGGCCGAAAATGCCCTGCGTATGTTCCATTTTTGGAACATAAAGTTTGCCTTTTGTCTCTTCCCTGCCAAACGCCGCGCCCCGATAATCACGCGCGTATGTTGTCCGGAAAACGAATGGCACGCCGCAAACGGCGCGGACAAATCCCATTATTCCGCAGAAATGCCGCCTGCCGGACGGGCGGCTTCTCTGCAAACGTTTCACAATAGAAAGCCAATATAATGACCAAAATCGCCCTCGTTATCGGCAGCCTGAGCCGCCAATCCATCAACCGCATCGTTGCCGAACACATTGCCGCGCAAGCACCCGCAGGCGTAACGGTAGAAGAAGTGCACATCGGCGATTTGCCGCTCTACACGCAAGACCGCGATGCCGAAAGCGTACCGCAATACGACCGCGTACGCGCGCAGCTGGCGGCCGCCGATGCGGTGCTGATTGTCAGCCCCGAACACAACCGCGGCGTGCCTGCGGCAATGAAAAACCTGATTGATGTTGCCTCGCGCCCGTACGGCCAAAGCGTATGGAACGGCAAAAAAGCAGCAATCGTTACCGCTTCTCCGGGCCATGCCGGCGGCCTGAGCAGCAATCTGCAAATCCGCCAAAGCCTGCAATCGCTGGGCGCGGATGTGCTGATTTCGCCGGAAGTTACCCTGAGCCGCGCGACCGCCGCGCTGGCCGACGGCAAAGTGGCCGACGAGCGCACCATCGGTTTTCTCAACAAATTTGCCGCCGCTTTCTACGCTTGGGCGGCAAAATAAACGGCAAGACCGTCTGAAAATACCGCTTCCCCCAAACGGGCAAAACACGCTTTTGCCCGAATGCCCCAAATCCCTTATTTCGGAGAATAAAATGAAAAAAACCTTACTGACCGTCGCCCTGTCGGCCGCCGCTTCATTCGCCGCTGCCGCCGATTACGAACTGGACGCAGCGCACACCAACGCGCGTTTCGCCATCGACCATTTCGGCACCAGCACCAATGTCGGCGGCTTTTTCGGCTTGGAAGGCAAAATGACCTTTGACGCTGCCAAACAAAACGGCAAAATCGATTTGGTTATTCCCGTTGCCAAACTGCAAACCGGTTCCGAGCATTTCACCGGCCACTTGAAATCCGCCGATTTGTTTGATGCGGAAAAATTCCCGGAAATGCGTTTTGTGTCCGACAAATTCCATTTCAAAAACGGCAAAGTCAGCCGCGTGGACGGCAAACTGACGCTGCTGGGCCAAACCCGTCCGGTCAGCCTGAAAGCCAAAAAATTCAACTGCTACCAAAGCCCGATGCTGAAAACCGAAGTGTGCGGCGGCGACTTTACCGCCAAAATCGACCGTACCCAGTGGGGTATGAACTACCTGACTGATGTCGGTATGAGCAAAAAAGTGCGCTTGGATATCCAAGTGGAAGCAGCCAAAAAATAATCCCCAAACCTTGAAGAAAGAGAAAAAATGAAACTCTATTACGCTCCGGGCACTTGCGCCCTCGCCTGCTGGATTGCGCTTGAATGGGCAGGCGCCGAATACGAAGCCGTACGTGCCGACTTCGCCTCCGAAGAATACAAACGCGTCAATCCGCTGGGCGCAGTACCTGCGCTGGACATCGGCGGTGCACGCGCGATGACTCAGGCTCCGGCCATTTTGCAATACATCGTCGGCCTGCACCCTGAGGCTAACATCGGCGCGAACGAAGGCTTGGTAAACGAATTTGAAATGAACGAAACATTGTCGTTCCTGGCCAGCGATCTGCATCCGGCTTTCTGGCCGCTGTTTTTCCCTCAACGCTACACCACCGACGAAAGCGAAGAAGCGCTGCAAAAAGCCAAAGAAGCCGCCTTTATCCGCATCGACCGCGCAATGCTGCATCTGGACAAACTCATCGCCGCCGGTAACGGCCACGTTTACCAAGGCAAAAAAAGCATCGCCGATGCCTATGCGTTCGTAATGGCACGCTGGACGGACTACACGCCGAAATCTTGGCGCGAATATCCAAACGTTGCCGCTCTGATGGCGCGTATGGAAGAAGATGCCGCCGTACAGAAAATTCTGAAAGCACAAAACGCTTAATGATTTGAACTTAAAGGCCGTCCTGAAATTCAGACGGCCTCAACCCCGTTTCAAAAGGGAAAAAATATGAATATCACGCAAAAAGACGACGGCAAACACGGCGGCTTCTACGGCGAAGAAAACGGCCAAGCCGCAGGCGAAATGACCTACACTTGGGCAGGCGATACAATGTTCATCATCGACCACACCGACGTGGACGAAGCCTTCAAAGGCCAAGGTGTCGGCCGCAAACTGGTGGACGCTGCCGTTGCATTCGCACGCGAAAAAGAGCTGAAAGTGCTGCCGCTGTGCCCGTTTGCCAAATCCGTATTCGACAAAGACGAAAGCATCCGCGACGTTCTGCGCGGCTGAATATAAAAGGCCGAACCGATGAAAAGCTACACCGTTATCGACAATGCCGAAGCCAAACGTTTCGAAATCCGCGAAGAAGGCCACATCGCCTTTGAAGATTATGAACTGTTTGACGGCGGCATCGCCTACACGCATACCGAAGTGCCGCCCGAACTCGGCGGCCGCGGCATTGCCTCGTTCCTGATTAAATACATCTTGGACGATGCCGCCGCCAAAGGTTTGAAAGTGAAGCCCGTTTGCCCGCTGGTGCGAGCCTATATCGCCAAACATCCCGAATATCAGGCCAATACCGTACCGTATCAGCCGTAAAACTGGCATCAAGGCCGTCTGAAAAAACGCTTCCGCAACATCGGGGCAGTTTTTTTCAGACGGCCTTTTCTTTGGCTTGCGTTTAGTTTTAAGAACGGTGCAAGTGGATTGCCGCCAATTTGTCGTGCTTGCAAACATTTCTTCCTTAAAGCAAAACGGGCGGTTTGCGGAAGCTGAGTTTTCAGACGGCATTATCGGCTGCTGCTTTGAACAGAATGCCGCCGTATTTGCGGGATTACCGCAGGCTCAACCAAGCCCAATCTGTTAAAATCTTCTCTTTTTGCTTTGGCGTTTCCTATGAGTTTTCCCGATACTCCGTCAGCCGGCCTGTTGCGCGGGCTGAATCCCGAACAACTGGCGGCGGTTACTTGGCCGCCGCAGTCGGCCTTGGTGCTGGCCGGTGCCGGCAGCGGCAAAACGCGCGTGCTGACAACGCGCATCGCTTGGCTGCTGCAAAGCGGTCAGGCGAGCGTACACAGCATTATGGCGGTAACGTTTACCAATAAAGCGGCGAAGGAAATGCAGACGCGCTTGGGCGCGATGCTGCCGATCAATATCCGCGCGATGTGGTTGGGCACGTTCCACGGGCTGTGCCACCGTCTGCTGCGCCTGCACCACCGCGATGCCGGTTTGCCTGCTTCGTTTCAAATTTTGGATACGGGCGACCAGCTTTCTTTAATCAAACGCTTGCTGAAACAGCTCAATATTGCGGAAGAAATCATTGCGCCGCGCAGTTTGCAGGGCTTTATCAATGCCCAGAAAGAAGCCGGTTTGCGTGCCGCCGATTTGGGTGCACCGGATATGCACACCAAGCGGCTGATTGAGTGTTACGCCGAATACGATGTGTGGTGCAACCGCGAAGGCGTGGTGGATTTTGCCGAGCTGATGCTGAGAAGCTACGAGCTTTTGCAACGCAACGAAACGCTGCGCGTGCATTACCAAAACCGTTTCAACCATATTCTGATTGATGAGTTTCAGGATACCAACAAGCTGCAATATGCGTGGCTGAAACTCTTGGCAGGCGAACACGCGGCGGTGTTTGCAGTGGGCGACGACGACCAAAGCATCTACCGTTTCCGTGGCGCGAATGTCGGCAATATGACCGAGCTGATGCGCGAATTTGCCATCAGCGAACCGATTAAATTGGAGCAGAACTACCGTTCGGTAGGCAATATTCTGCTGGCGGCCAACGCGGTGATTGAAAACAACGCCGGCCGTTTGGGCAAAAATCTGCGTACCGATGCGGAAAACGGCGACAAAATCCGATTTTTCTCCGCGCCGAGCGATTTTGAAGAAGCACAGTTTGTGGTCGATGAAGCCAAATCGCTCAACCGCGAAGGCAGAAGCCTGAACGAAATGGCCGTGCTGTACCGCAGCAATGCCCAATCGCGCGTTTTGGAGCAGGCGCTGTTCCGCGCCGGCGTGCCGTACAAAATCTACGGCGGCCTGCGTTTCTACGAACGTCAGGAAATCAAACACGCGCTGGCCTATCTGCGCCTTGCCGCCAACCCCGATGACGACAATGCACTGTTGCGCGTTATCAATATGCCTACGCGCGGCATCGGTACGCGCACGGTAGAGAATATTCAGACGGCCTCGCAGGAGCAGGGCGTGTCGCTGTGGCAGGCGGCCTGCGCGATGGGGGCAAAAGGCAAAGTGGCCGCGTTTGTGCAGATTATCGAAAAACTGCGCCAGCAGGTCGGCCAGCTTTCCCTGCCCGAACTGGTGTACAGCGCGGTGCACGACAGCGGCCTGATGCATTTTTACGAAACGCAGAAAGGCGACAATCAAGACCGTATCGACAACTTGAACGAGCTGATTAACGCCGCCGTCGCCTTCAAACCGGAAGAAACCGCGTTTGAAGCCCTGCCGGAAAACACCGCCGATGATCCGGCTTTCGCACTGTTGGCTTTTTTGAGCAATGCCGCATTGGAATCGGGCGAAAATCAGGCAGGCGCAGGCGAAGAAGCCGTGCAGCTGATGACGGTACACGCCGCCAAAGGCTTGGAATTCGACACCGTATTCCTGACCGGTATGGAAGAAGGCCGTTTCCCCAGCGAAATGAGTATGGCCGAACGCGGCGGCCTCGAAGAAGAACGCCGCCTGATGTACGTTGCCATCACCCGCGCCCGCCGCCGCCTGTATATCAGTATGGCTCAGCAGCGGATGCTGCACGGCCAAACCCAATTCGGCGTGGTTTCCCGTTTCGTAGAAGAAATCCCGCCCGAACTTCTGCACTTTTTGTCGGCGCAAATCCAGCGCAGCCAAACCGCCGCACGCAGCACGCCGAGCCGCAAAGCCGTCGAATACCAAGCCCCGCAAGACTTCCACGGCTACCGCCTCGGCCAAAACGTGCGCCACACCAAATTCGGCACCGGCGTGATTATCGACGCGCTCGACAAAGGCGCATCGGCGCGGCTGACCATCAATTTCGGCAAACAAGGCATCAAGGAATTGGATACGCAGTATGCCAAACTGGAAGTGATGTAAGGCTCGGAACAATAAGGCCGTCTGAAAAACTGCTCTTTAAAAAATGCAGATTTTCAGACGGCCTTCTTCATCTTATTCCTTCACGCAGCTGCCTGTTTTTTCTCCACTTGCCAACGAATAAATATCGCAATCTTCGGCAAAGGCGGTTTTGCCGTCAAAATGCGTGCGTACGGCGGCGAGCGTTTGCGGCTTGACCTTTTCGGTGCGGTGCATCAGGTGCGACAGCAGCAGCGATTTGACTTGACCGACAGCGGCGATGCGTCCGATTTCAGACGGCATCATATGCAGATGGGCGGCGACGCTGTCGTGCGTGTGTTCAGGGGCGGCGTTGTGGGCGATGAACAAACTGCTGCCGCCGACCAAGCGATCCAGTGTGTGCGGCTCGTTGCTCGTGTCGCCTGAAACGGTCAGCGCGCAGCCGTCTTTTTCGATGCGCCACGCCAAAGACGGCATCAGTCCGTGCGCCACGGGGACGGCTTTTAGGGTGAAGCCGCCAAGCGTTGTGCGGAAAATTTCGGCGTTGTCAGTGTCGGCATTCACCGCGTGTACGCGCAAACGAAATGCGCCACTGCCGTCCAAAAAGTCCGACAAATACGGATAAACGCCGCCTTCGCCAAACTGCCGCTCGATAAACTGCGGCGTGGACGGAATCACCGCATTGCCGCTTGGTCCGAAAATCGGCAAATCGTCCTCGCGATCGCTAAAATACGCGGCTTTGACCAAGGCGGGCAAATCGTTGCTGTGATCGACATGAAAATGCGTGAATAAAATCGCCTGCAAATCCTCGATGCGTCCGCCTGCGCGCTCAAAATTCAATGCGCTGCCTGCGCCGAAGTCGATTAAAAACCGCGCCTTGCCGTTCTCGCGCACCAAATAGCCAGTGGAGGCGCGTCCGTCGTCTAGCTCAGGGCCGCCCGAGCCTAAGATGACGACATCGAGATTGGGGCTGGTGCATTGGGCGGCGATGGTCGGTGCGGCATACATCAGCGCGGCGGCAGTCAGCAATGAAGCAAAAAAGCGCATCATTTTTCCTTTGACGGTAATGAAAAAAGATTAGACGTTTGGCCGCGCACATTCTTACATCGGAGCGCAAAAAGGCCGTCTGAAAACGCTTTGCTCGTTTTTCAGACGGCCTTTGGGCAGCATTTACGTTTGTTGCTGCAAGGTGCGTAATACGGTTATTGCCTTTTCGGCCTAATGCAGCGGAAAAGGCAGCGGTCAGGCCGACAGCTTCAAATCGGAAACCG
>JAUNKU010000151.1 GCA_030532645.1 Neisseria sp.
GGCGCATTTTGACCACGGTTTCGTCAACGTGGCTGTGCAGGCCGTCTGAAAATGTGTTCAAAAGGCAGACGGCGCTGTAAAAAGTAATGGTTTGGCCGCTCAGTTCGGCCAGCATTTGTTGCGCGCGTGCTACGCTCATCGGTTTACCGAGCTGCTTTCCGTTGCAGAAAGCCACTTGGTCTGCGCCGATAATCAGCGCTTCGGGAAACTGCGCCGCCAGCGATTTCGCTTTGCCGACAGCCAGCCGCAAAGCCGTTTCCCGTGCGCTTTCGCCTGCTTCGGGCGTTTCGTCGAAATCGGGCGCGGCGGCAGTAAAGTCGTTTTTCAGACGGCCTAACTGTTCGCGGCGGAAAGGGGAAGTGGAGGCCAAAATCAGCGGCAAGGCGGTTTTCATCTGCGTAAAATCATTGACGGGAAAAGATTTGAATTATATCATACCCCGTTTATGTTAAACCCTAATTTGATTGACCCCGAACGCTTCGCCGCCGAGAAGCAGCAGCTGGCTTTTGCCGTTGCGCTGCGCGATTTGGACGAACGTGTTTGGTCGCACGAGTATTTCGCCGGTAACGATGCCGAAGTTTCCGTACGCCTGCAAGGCGGTGTGGATCGTTGGCAGCGTCCGTTTTTGGATTTGTCGGTTCAGGCCGAGCTGCCGCTGCAATGCCAGCGCTGTATGAAGCCTACGGGTTTTGCGTTGGACGAACAGGCACGCATCGTGCTGTTTGCCGATGAAGCCAAGCTTGACGAAGCAATGCTTTCCGATGAAGAGTTGGAGGGTATGGTTGCACCGAAAGAGCTGGACGTACGCGAGCTGGTGGAAGACCAAATCCTGATGGCAATGCCTTACGCACCCCGCCATAAGGAATGCGGCAACGAATCTCTGGAAGCCGTCAATCAAGACAAACCCAATCCGTTTGCCGTATTGGCGGGGCTCAAACGCAAAGACTAACCCGATTTTTTTATTTATATCAGGAGCTTGAAATGGCTGTTCAACAAAACAAAAAATCCCCTTCTAAACGCGGTATGCACCGTTCGCACGACGCGCTGACTGCGCCTGCTCTGTCTGTGGACAGCGCAACCGGCGAAGTACACCGCCCGCACCACATTTCTCCTAACGGTATGTACCGCGGCCGCAAAGTTGTGAAAGCCAAAGGCGAGTAATCAACGCGACCGAATGAAACGGAAATCTCTAATCGGGTTTCCGTTTTTTCGTTTATCGGAAGCGGCGGTTTGCTGAACAATTTGTCGGTCGGGCCGTCTGAAAACGCTGTATTTCAGACGGCCTGAGCCGAATGAGGCGGCGCAGCTGCTGCGTTATACTTCTCTGTTGCTTTATTGGCGACTTCACGGAGCGCATTTATGAGTATGAAAATCTGGTACACCTATGACGAAATCCATCAGGTGCTGAAAAAACTGGCCGAAAAAATCCAACAAAGCGGCGTGCAATACGATGCGATGATTGCCATCGGCGGCGGCGGCTTTATCCCTGCCCGTATTTTGCGCTGTTTTATCAATATCCCGATTTATGCGGTTACCACGGCTTATTACGACAGCGACAACGAAGGCAAAGTAACCGACGAAGTGAAAAAAATCCAATGGCTCGATCCGATTCCGGCTTCGCTGCAAGGCAAAAATGTGCTGGTGGTGGACGAAGTGGACGATTCGCGCGTAACAATGGAATTTGTGCTGAACGAATTGGGCAAAGAAGCTTTCGGCGAAATCGGCGTGGCCGTGCTGCACGAAAAAATCAAAGAAAAAGCGGGCAAAATCCCCGAAGGCGTGCATTATTTCAGCGGCATTACCGTGCAAGACTGGTGGATTAACTATCCTTGGGATGCCGATGATATCGAAGAGCACAACCGCTTGGCTGCCGCAGGTCCGCGCGAGCTGTAAGATTTGCGGTTCACTTTTTGTCGGGCGCACTTGGTAATAGGTGCGCCCGTTCAGGCCGTCTGAAAATGGAAGAATGCAGCGGCAGCTTGGGTTGCAAACCCAACATTAAGAAGGCTGAAATCACAATGTCGGGTGCAGCCAACTTACATTTCAACTTCGTTGCAAGCCTTGCTTTTCAGACGGCCTTACCCACGCTGGGAGAAATATGATGATTACCTTAGCCGTAGATGCGATGGGCGGCGATGCCGGTTTGGAAGTTACCGTACCGGCCGTGGTTGCTTTTTTAAAACGCCGTCCGAACGTGCGTCTGATAATGACGGGCGACGAAGCCGCTTTACAGACAGCCTTGCAGGCGGCCGCCGCGCCGATGGAGCGCATTCAAATCGTGCATACCACGCAAGTGGTGGAAATGGACGAGCAGCCGCAGCTGGCCTTGAAAAATAAAAAAGATTCCTCGATGCGCGTAGCCATCAACCAAGTGAAAGAGGGCGCGGCGCAGGCGGCGGTGTCGGCTGGTAATACCGGTGCATTGATGGCAACGGCGCGTTTTGTGCTGAAAACCGTCAGCGGCATTGAACGTCCGGCGATTGCCAAATTCCTGCCCGGTCATAACGGGCATACCACGCTGGTATTGGATTTGGGCGCGAATGTGGATTGTACGGCCGAGCAGTTGGTGCAGTTTGCCGTAATCGGCAGCGAGCTGGTGCAGGCGCTGAACCCCGAAAAAGGCGCGCCGCGCGTAGGTTTGCTGAATGTCGGCACGGAAGACATCAAAGGTACGGATACGGTCAAAACCGCGTTCAAATTATTGCAGGGCAGCAAGCTGAATTTTGTCGGCAATATTGAGGGCAACGGCATTTTTGCCGGTGAAGCCGATGTGGTGGTGGCAGACGGGTTTGTCGGCAATATCGTGTTGAAAACCATTGAAGGCGCAGTGAAATTTATGGGCGGCGCGATTAAGCAGGAATTTCAAGCCAATCTGCTGACCAAAATCGGCGCGCTGGCGGCGATGCCTGCTTTGAAAGGCTTCAAAAACAAGCTGGATCCGCGCAAATACAACGGCGCGATTTTCCTCGGCCTGCGCGGTGTCGTGATTAAAAGTCACGGCGGTGCGGATTCGGTCGGCTTTATGTATGCTTTGGAAGAGGCTTATCACGAAGCCGAAGCCGACAGTTTGGCGCGTATCGAAGAAGGCGTTGCCGA
>JAUNKU010000152.1 GCA_030532645.1 Neisseria sp.
TCTGAAAAGCTGTATTTTTCAGACGGCCTCAACGCATTTTTCTGCGGCAAACGCGCTGCTTCGGCCGGCACGCTTTTCGGCTATAATGCCGTGTTTTCCCTTTTCTTTTGCTTTCTTTTATGAAAATCATTTTAAGCACTTCGATGAGCGGCCTCGGCGGTACGGAAACGGCCACGCTGCGGCTGGGCGCGCTACTGGCGGCACGCGGACACGATGTGCTGCTGGCTTCGTCCGACGGGCCTTTGCGCCGCGAAGCTCAGGCGGCCGGTATGCGTTGGGCGGAAATTGATTTTTACGGCGGAAAGACAGCTTATCTGCGCGGAATGTGGGCGTTTGTACGCCTGCTGCGGCGCGAGCAGCCGGATATTGTGCATTGCCAGATGGCGCGGATTGTGCCGGCTTGCGCGCTGGCGGCGAAACTGGTTGCGCCGCAATGCGCGGTGTTTTACCACGCACGCGGTTTGGCGGCGGATACTTACCCGAAAATCGCCAAGCTGTTTGCCCGTTTAGGCGTTTATACGGTTGCCAACTGCCGTCACGAACAAGAAAAAATGATACGGCACGGTTTTCCGCGCGAACGGATTGCCTTTACTTACAATGCGCTGCTGCACGGCGGCAGCGGAGCGGAAAAAACGCCGCGCGGTTTTGTGCGGCTGGGAACATTATCGCGCTTGGACAAAGTCCGCGCGGTTCACCGCACGCTGCCTTTAGTCAGCAACCTGCTCTCGCGCGGTTTGGACGTGCGCCTGCATATTGCCGGCACGGGCGCAGAAGAAGCGGCTTTGCGGCAGCAGGCACAAGATTTGGGGATAGCGGACAAAGTGGACTTTCTCGGCGCAGTGCGCGATTTGCCTGCCTTTTTCGCCGAAACCGATATTTTGGTGAACACGCTCGACTGCCCCGGCGATTGGGGCGCAGGCGTGGGCAACAATATTTTGGAAGCCGGCCTTTTTCAGACGGCCGTAGCGACTTACGATGTCGCCGGTATCCGCGAGATGGTGGAAGACGGCGCAACCGGCCGCTGCCTGCCCCTGTATGCCGACGACGCGCTGGCCGATGCGCTGGCGGAGCTGGTACAAAACCCGGATCTGCGCGCGCAATACGGCGCGGCGCTGCACGAACGGGTAACGCGCCTGTGCAGCGACGATGAAATCTACCGCACCACAATGGCGGCGTATGCGATGGCAGGCAAACGATGAATATTGCGATTGTCGCCCCTTTCTGCTCGCTGCCGGGCGAGGCTTATTTCAACCGTTTTCTGTATTTGGCCGAACGGTTGGCCGAACGGCACGAGGTTACACTCATCACGTCGCAGTTCCGCCATCACGACAAAACGTTCCGCAATCCGGCCGACTTTGCCGCACCGCAAGGCCGTCTGAATATCCGTTTGCTCGCAGAAACGGGCTACCGGAAAAATGTTTCGCTGCAACGCGTTCTGAGCCACCGCGCTTTTGTCCGCCGTCTGGCACAGGAAGTTGCCGCTTGGCAGACGGGCAGATTTGATGCGGTTTATTCCGCCTATCCGCTGATTGCCAGCAATTTGGTGTTGGCACAACATAAAAAGCGCGTGGGTTACAAACTGATTATCGACGTGCAGGACGTGTGGCCGGAATCGTTTTCCGCCGTTTTACCGCTGGCCGGCAAACTGCCGCCGCGCCTGCTGCCGTTTGCCCGCCGTGCCGACCGCGCGTATGCCGCCGCCGATGCGCTGGCCGCCGTGTCGCACACTTATTTGGCGCGCGCGCAAGCCGCCAATCCGAACGTACCGGCCGAAGCGGTCTATATCGGCGCGGATATGGACGCCGTTGCCGAAATCGTGCCGCACCGCTTTCCGGCAAACGGAACGCTGCGCCTGTTTTACCTCGGCACGCTCAGTTACAGCTATGATTTGGCAACGATTTGCCGCGCCGTGGACAGCGCATTTTCAGACGGCCTTGATGTCGAGCTGCACATCATCGGCGGCGGCCCCGACGAAACACGTTTGCGCGGACTAGCTTCCGAACGCGTACATTTCCACGGCTATCTACCCTATGCCGAAAGCATCGCGCTGGCCAAAGGCTGCGACGTCGCCGTCAATCCGATACACGGCTACGCGCCGCAAAGCATTACCAATAAATTGTCGGACTATATGGCCTTGGGCAAACCGATTTTAAACAGCCAGCTCAGTCCCGAAGCCCGAACGGTGATCGAAATGCTGCCGCACGCGCATTACCCTTCCGGCGATGCGGCCGCCTGCGCCGCTGCGATACGGCAGCTGGCAAACAGGCCGCCTGAACAAACCGCCATACCCGAAGCGGTTTGCCAAGCCTTCAACCGCCGCCGCTCCTACCAAAAACTGATTGATTTGATTGAAAACAGCGTATGACAAACCGCTTCATCAAACGCCTCACCGACATTACCGTGTCCGCCCTGCTTTTGGCGGCACTCGCCCCCGTTCTGCTGCTGCTGGCGCTGCTTATCCGCAAACATCTCGGCTCGCCCGTATTGTTTGCCCAGCAGCGCGCCGGCCTGAACGGCAAACCGTTTACAATGTACAAATTCCGTACGATGCGCGATGCCGCCGACAAAGAAGGCCGTCCGCTGCCCGACAGCGAGCGGCTCACGCCTTTCGGCAACAAACTGCGTGCCAGCAGCTTGGACGAGCTGCCCGAATTGTGGAACGTATTGAAAGGCGATATGAGCTTGGTCGGCCCGCGCCCCCTGCTGGTGGAATATCTGCCGCTTTATTCGCCCGAGCAGGCACGGCGGCACGAAATGCGCCCCGGCATCACCGGCTGGGCGCAGGTCAACGGCCGCAACGCCATTTCGTGGCCGCAGAAATTCCGCTTGGACGTTTGGTATATCGACCATTTCTCGCTGCTGCTGGACATCAAAATCCTGCTTTTAACCGTGAAAAAAGTCTTCGTCCGCGAAGGCATTTCCGCCGAAGGCGAAGCCACCGTGCAGAAGTTTACCGGCAAGGAAACCGAATAAAATGAAAGCTCTGGCCATTATCGGCGCAGGCGGCCACGCCAAAGTCGTACTGGATGCCGTGCGCGCGCAAAACCGCTATAAAACCATTGTTTTTCTGGACGACAGGCCGTCTGAAA
>JAUNKU010000153.1 GCA_030532645.1 Neisseria sp.
TCCAAGGCGCTACTTTAAACAGCAGCAGCATACCGGGAACAGCCAAGAAGAAGCAGAGCCAGAAGAAGGCAACATAGCCCATTGCTTCAATCAAATAGCCGGTGGCCGCGTTGAAGAAAGTGCGCGGTACGGCGGAAAGGCTGGACAGCAAGGCAAATTGGGTGGCACTGTACAGCGGATTGGTTTCGCGCGCCATAAAGGCGACATAAGCGGCGGTTCCCAAGCCGACGCCGACCGCTTCGGCGGCAATGACGGCAGCGAGCATCAGGCGTTCGTTCCAACCGATTGTGTCGAACGGCCCCATTCCGGCCAGCCAGACAAAGCCCAAAATCGTTACAATCTGCACAATGCCGAACAACCACAAAGCCTTGTTAATCCCCGTTTTCAGCATCCAGATGCCGCCGATGATGCCGAAAATAATGGTCGGCCACAGCATTGCATTTTTGGCGATGATACCGATGTCGGTGTTGCTGTATCCCATATCGAGATAGAACGGCGTGGCCAGCGCAGTAGCCATACTGTCGCCCAGTTTGTAGAGAAAAATAAAGGCCAACACCCAAAGCGCCTGCGCCGTGCCTTTGCGGTCGAAAAATTCTTTAAACGGTTCGACAACGCGCTGGCCGAAGCTCTGTACCGGCTGCGGCGGCACGTCCGGCTCGTGCGCCAGAAACAGCGTCATTGTCAGGCCGGGCAGCATAAACAGCGCCGTAATCAGAAACACATTCTGCCAAGGCATCAGGTCGGCCAGAATCAGGCTGAGCGAGCCGGGTACAAGCGAGGCGATGCGGTAAGCATTGACGTGTATCGAGTTACCCAAGCCCAGCTCGTTGTCCGACAAAATCTCGCGCCGGTACGCATCAAGGATAATGTCCTGACTGGCCGAGAAAAACGCCACCACCACCGACAAACCCAAAATCACCTGAATATGCTGTTGCGGATTGAGCAGCGCATAAGCCGCCAGCAGAAGCAGCAGCGCAATCTGCGTTACCAGCATCCAGCCGCGCCGCCGTCCGAGGAAAGGCAGGCGGGTCAGATCCATCAGCGGCGACCACAAAAATTTCCAAGTAAACGGCAGGCCGATAAGCGCCATCAGGCCGATGGTTTTCAAATCAACGTGTTCGCTGCGCAGCCACGCGGGAATCAGTTGGTAGAGAAAATAAAGCGGCAGGCCGGAAGTGAAGCCGGTAAACACGCAGATTAGCATTTTGCGGCTGAAAATCTGCTGCCAAGCGGAAGAATTCATTTCGGGGATTCCGATAAGTGAAACAAAAGACGGGCATTTTAGCAGATTGTGC
The DNA here is from genome assembly GCA_030532645.1 of Neisseria sp. Lineage (GTDB taxonomy): Bacteria > Pseudomonadota > Gammaproteobacteria > Burkholderiales > Neisseriaceae > Neisseria. The sequence goes on from JAUNKU010000153.1 coordinate 1,296, forward strand.
AGCAAAGGCCGTCTGAAAATAAACGTGCAGGCCGACGGGAAAATCTTTTTTCGTCCGAGCATCAAGGCGCGGAGTGTTAAAATACCGCTTTCGGCCCGACGGATTTTTACCGGCAAAACGCAATGTATCGATTTTCAGACGGCCTCACGCTTTATTTTTCAGGATTTATGGATACGTTTACCCTTTATTTGACCGCCGCCGCTGTCGGCGGCTTGTTGTTCGGAATGTTGCTGCTTTATCTGTTTTTGGGTGCACACTACCGCAAAACCGCCGCAACGGCACAGCAGGCGGCGCAAGAGGCGCAGGCGCAGTTGTCGGCGGCCTTGTCGGTAGCCGAAGAGAAAAACCGCTTTATTTCAGCGATGCAGGAAAAAGCCGAGCAGGAATTGGCAGCCTTGGGCGGCCGTTTCGCCGATTTGGATGCCGCGTTTGACGAAAAATGCCGCGAACTGGCCGCAGCGGAAACCCTGAACCGCCGTTTGCCTGCATTGGAAGAAGAGCTGGCCGACAGCCGCCGCTTGGCGCAAGACGTGCAGTACGAATCGGGCGAGCTGGGGCGGCGTTATGCCGCAGCGCAGCAGCAGATTGACGGGTTGCGCCGCTACGAAGCCGAAACAGGCCGTCTGAAAAACGAGCTGGACACATTGCGCGAAAAATTGGGCGAAAGCGAGTTGCGTAACGAGCGTCTGCATACGCAGATGTCGGAGGAGCGCAAAGCAGCAGCGGAAAAACTGGCTTTGCTGGACGAAGCGAAAAACGTGTTGGGCGACCAATTCCAAAATCTGGCCAACCGTATTTTGGAAGAAAAAGCCAAGCGTTTCGGCGAGCAGAACCGCGAAAGCCTCGGCGCGCTGCTTAATCCGCTGAACGAGCAGATTTCCGGCTTCAAAACTTTGATTCAAAACACTTATGAAAAAGAAACCAAAGAGCGGCTGACGCTGGAAAACGAAGTGAAAAACCTGCAAACGCTCAACACGCAGCTGCACCGCGATGCACGTGCGCTGACCGATGCGCTGATCGGCACGCGCAACAAAACGCAGGGTAACTGGGGCGAAATGGTGCTGGAAAGCGTTTTGCAGAATTCCGGTTTGCAGAAAGGGCGCGAGTATATCGTGCAAACCTCGGGCGAGCGCGAAGACGATGAAGGCCGCAGCGTCCGTATCCAGCCCGACGTGATTGTCAATCTGCCCGACAACAAACAGATTGTGATTGACGCGAAAGTATCGCTGACCGCCTATGTCCGCTACACGCAGGCCGAAGATCCGGCCGAAGCACGTGCCGCATTGGCCGCACATATGCAGTCGCTGCGCAACCACGTTTCCCAGCTTTCCAGCAAACGCTACGAAACAATGGAAGGCCTGCACAGCCTTGATTTCGTGTTTATGTTCGTTCCAGTCGAGCCGGCTTATCTTTTGGCTTTGCAGCAGGACGCCGAGCTGTTCCAAGAATGTTTCGATAAACGGATTATGCTCGCCGGCCCGAGCACCTTGCTTGCCAGCCTGCGTACCGTTGCCAACCTCTGGCGCAACGAACAGCAAAACCAAAATGCGCTGAAAATCGCCGAAGAAGGCGGCAAACTGTACGACAAATTCGTGCTGTTCGCCGAAACAATGAACGATTTGGGCGGCAGCCTGCAACAGGCGCAAACGCGTTACGACAAAGCAATGAAGCAGCTGAAAGAAGGCTCGGGCAATCTGGTGAACCGCGCCGACAAACTGCATAAATTGGGCGTGAAAGCCGCCAAACAGCTGGATAAAGAATGGGTGAAACAGGCCGAAGAAGAAAGCCTGCCTG
>JAUNKU010000154.1 GCA_030532645.1 Neisseria sp.
TCCCGCTGGAAATGGACAATCTGCGCGCCGAAATCGAATTGGTGCAGGCCGCATCAAACGAGTTTGATTTGGAAGAATTTTTAGCAGGCGAACTCACGCCCGTCTTCTTCGGCTCGGCGATTAACAATTTCGGCATTCAGGAAATTTTGAACTCGCTGATCGACTGGGCGCCTGCGCCGAAAGGCCGCGATGCGACCGTGCGCGAAGTAATGCCGCAAGAAGAAAAATTCTCCGGTTTTGTGTTTAAAATCCAAGCCAATATGGATCCGAAACACCGCGACCGTATTGCTTTTCTGCGCGTATGTTCGGGCAAGTTCGAGCGCGGTATGAAGATGAAGCATCTGCGTATCAACCGCGATATTGCCGCGTCCAGCGTGGTAACGTTTATGTCGCACGACCGCGAGCTGGTGGAAGAGGCTTATGCCGGCGATATTATCGGCATTCCAAACCACGGCAATATCCAAATCGGCGACAGTTTCTCCGAGGGCGAACAGCTGGCGTTTACCGGCATTCCGTTCTTTGCGCCAGAATTGTTCCGCAGCGTACGCATCAAAAATCCGCTGAAAATCAAGCAGCTGCAAAAAGGTTTGCAACAGCTCGGCGAAGAAGGTGCGGTGCAGGTGTTCAAACCGCATTCGGGCGCAGATTTGATTTTGGGCGCGGTCGGCGTGTTGCAGTTTGAAGTGGTCACTTCGCGCTTGGCGGCAGAATACGGCGTGGAAGCGGTGTTTGACAACGCTTCGATTTGGTCGGCACGTTGGGTATCGTGCGACGACAAGAAAAAGCTGGCCGAGTTTGAAAAAGCCAACGCCGCCAACCTTGCCACCGATGCCGGCGGCAATCTTGCCTATCTTGCGCCGAACCGCGTTAATCTGAGCCTGACGCAGGAGCGCTGGCCGGATATCGTGTTCCACGAAACGCGCGAACATTCGGTGAATTTGAACGGCTAAGGCCGTCTGAAAACAAGGCCGTCTGAAACAGGAAAACGCTCAACTCATTTTCTCCTGATTTTCAGACGGCATAATGATAAAAACCGTAACCCGAACAAAGGATTTACTATGACTTCGCAACAACTGATTCAAACCTTGACCGACATCGTCGGCGAGAAATTCATTCTGACCGATCCGGCCAAAACCGAGCCTTACCGCCAAGGCTACCGCTTCGGCGAAGGCCGTGCACTGGCGGTGGTGCGCCCCGGCACGCTGCTGGAACAATGGAAAATCCTGCAAGCCTGTGTGGAAGCCGATGTTATCGTGCTGACCCAAGCGGCCAATACCGGCTTAACCGGCGGCTCTACGCCGGACGGCAATGATTACGACCGCGACATTGTGATTGTAAACACAATGCGTATGAACATCATCCGCCCGATTAACGACAACGAACAAGTAGTCTGCCTGCCCGGGGCAACGCTCAACGAATTGGAAAAACTGCTCAAACCGCTCGGCCGCGAGCCGCATTCCGTTATCGGTTCGTCCTGCATCGGCGCGTCCGTACTCGGCGGCGTGTGCAACAACTCGGGCGGTGCGCTGGTACAGCGCGGCCCGGCTTACACCGAAATGGCGCTGTTTGCCCAGCTCGATGAAAACGGCAAACTGGAATTGGTCAACCACTTGGGCATTGATTTGGGCGATACACCCGAAGAAATCCTTGTCAATCTGCAAGGCCATCACTACCGCCAGAAAGACATTACCCGCGAAGCCGGCAAAGGCCACGACCACGCCTACTGCAACCACGTCCGCCAAGTCGATGAGCCGACCGCCGCGCGCTTCAACGCCGATCCGGCCCGCCATTACGAAGCCTCCGGCTGTGCGGGCAAACTGATGGTGTTTGCCGTGCGCTTGGACACCTTCCCGCAAGAAAACCATACCGCCGTGTTCTATATCGGCACGAACAACATCAACGAGCTGACCGATATCCGCCGCGCCGCGCTGACCGATTTCTCCGTGCTGCCCGTGTCCGGCGAATATATCCACCGCGATGCTTTCGATATGGCCGACGAATACGGCAAAGACACATTCTGGGTTATCAAAAAATTCGGTACGCACCGCCTGCCGCAGTTATTTGACTGGAAAGCGAAAATCGACCGTTTCAGCCGCAAACTGCCTTTCCTTCCTGCTCATTTCAGCGACAAAGCCTTGCAGTTTGCCGCCCGTTTCCTGCCCGAACATCTGCCGCAATCAATGCGCGACTACCGTAACCGCTACGAACACCATCTCATTCTGAAAATGGGCGGCAAAGGCGTAGAAGAAGCACGCGCGTTCCTGCAAAACTATTTCGCCAACCACAGCGGTGCATTTTTCGAATGCAGCGCCGAAGAAACCCAAGCCGCAATGCTGCACCGTTTCGCCGTTGCCTCCGCCGCCGTACGTTACCGCGCGGTACACGACAAAGAAGTAGAAGACATCGTTGCTCTGGACATCGCCCTGCGCCGCAACGACAAAGACTGGTTTGAACAACTGCCGTCTGAAATCGACAGCAAAATCAGCCACAAACTGTATTACGGCCACTTTATGTGCCACGTTTTCCACCAAGACTACATCGTCAAAAAAGGCCACGACACCATCGCCTTGGAACACGAAATGCTGCACTTATTGGACGAACGCGGCGCGCAATATCCGGCCGAACACAATGTCGGCCACCTCTACGAAGCCGCACCCGCGCTGAAACAGTTCTACCGCAAGCTCGACCCGACCAACAGCTTCAATCCGGGCATCGGCAAAACGTCTAAAAAGAAAAACTGGGCGGAGTAAACACAAAGGTCGTCTGAAAACAGGCATACTCAAAATGCCCGTTTTCAGACGGCCTTTATCTTGAATCCGCACTGCCGATATTTCGCTTTTATACTTTCCGAACAACCAATGTAGGCTGGGTTGGAGCGAAGCGGAAACCCAGCATTACCGACGTTTCCATTCAAATCATTGTGGCAGGAGTTTCAACCCGACAACTTCATTCAAGAACTGAAAAACGTTAGGTTTACGTTTCCCTTCAACCCAACCTGCGCTTACTGCCCAGACTCTCTGAAATACAAACGGGGGAGATACTCGGGTCAAGC
>JAUNKU010000155.1 GCA_030532645.1 Neisseria sp.
AGGTGTGCATTTCGTCGCCGGTGCGGTCGAGGAAGCCGGTGTTGATGAACACGATGCGCTCGGGTGCAGCGCCGATACAGGCTTTCAGGTTGGCGGAAGTACGGCGTTCTTCGTCCATCACACCCATTTTCAGCGTGTTGTGCGGCAGCTTCGCCAAACGCTCGAACGCACCGAACAATTCGTTGGCAAACGCCACTTCTTCCGGGCCGTGCATTTTCGGTTTCACGATATACACCGAGCCGGAACGGCTGTTGGTGTTTTCGCTGCGGCTGAGGTCGAAATAGGCAATCAGCGCAGTCATTACGCCGTCCAAAATGCCTTCCGGAATTTCATTGCCGTCTGAATCCAGCACCGCAGGCGTGGTCATCAGATGGCCGACGTTGCGGATAAACAGCAGCGAACGGCCGGGCAGTTTGAATGTGCTGCCGTCGGGCGCGGTGTATTCACGGTCGGCATTCAGTTTGCGGGTAAAGGTTTTGCCGCCTTTTTCCACTTCTTCGGTCAGCGTGCCGTTCATCAGGCCAAGCCAGTTGCGGTACACCAGCGTTTTGTCTTCGCCGTCCACAGCGGCTACGGAGTCTTCGCAGTCCATAATGGTGGACAACGCAGCTTCCAGAATAATGTCTTTCACGCCGGCCGGGTCTTGCGCGCCGATCGGGCTTTCTTTATCAATCAGAATGTCGATATGCAGGCCGTTGTGCAGGAACAGCAAAGAAGAAGGCGCTTCGGCGCTGCCGTTGTAGCCTTTAAACAACTCAGGCTGTTTCAAGCCGCTTTCGCCGCCGTCTTTCAGGCGCACTTTCAGACGGCCTTCTGCCACTTGATAAGCCAATACGTCTTTATGGCTGCCCTGCGCCAAAGGAATGCTGTAATCCAATACTTCGCGCGCAAAGGCAATCACGGCATCGCCGCGTTTCGGGTTGTAGCCCTTGCCTGCGGCCAGCTCGCCGCTTTGGTCGATGGCATCGGTACCGTAAAGCGCATCATAGAGGCTGCCCCAGCGCGCATTGGCGGCATTAAGCGCGTAACGCGCATTGTTAATCGGTACAACCAGCTGCGGGCCAGCCTGCTCGGCAACTTCGCGGTCCACGTTTTGCGTACTGATTTTGAAATCGGCGGTATTGTCTGCCAGATAGCCGATTTCACGCAGAAATTCGGTATAGGCCGCTTCATCGGCCGGTTTGCCCGGATTGGCTTTGTGCCACGCATCGAGCTTGGCTTGGATATCGTCGCGCTTGGCCAGCAAAGCACGGTTTTTCGGCGCATACTCGTTTACCAAATCGGTAAAGCCCTGCCAAAATTCGTCGGCGTTTACATTCGGGTGTTTCGCCAACACGTCTTCCGTAATGAATTGATAGAGATTTTTATCGACTTGCAAGCCGGCGGCGCGGATGTATTCGTAAGCCATTGCGGTTCTCCTGTTGATTTTGTTCTCATATAAATAAACGCAGCAAAAATCTTTGCAGCGGATACCCAAACCTTAACATTTTTTTGCATAACCTTTCAAGCAGGCCGTCTGAAAATTATTTAACTACATTTTTCAGACGGCCTTTTCCGTTAAATCCTTGTTTTATTACACTGCACGGCGCAGCCTGCGGTCTTGGCCGTTTTCCGTTAAAATACGCGCTTTTGCCCTTTCTTTTTCCGGACACGCTATGCGCCTCACCCACATCAAACTCGCCGGTTTCAAATCGTTTACCGACCCGACCACGATACACGTCCCCGGACAGCTGGTGGCCGTTATCGGGCCGAACGGCTGCGGCAAATCGAACGTTATCGATGCCGTGCGCTGGGTGTTGGGCGAGGCTTCGGCCAAACAGCTGCGCGGCGAAAGTATGCAGGACGTGATTTTCAACGGCGCAGCCACACGCCGCCCTGCGCCGCGTGCATCGGTGGAGCTGGTGTTCGACAACAGCGACCACAGCCTGCAAGGCGCGTGGGGGCAGTATGCGGAAGTGTCCATCAAACGCCAGCTCACGCGGCAGGGCGAATCCACTTACTACATCAACAACCAAGTCGTCCGCCGCCGCGACATCACCGATTTATTTCTCGGCACGGGCGTGGGCGCGCGCGGTTACGCCGTTATCGAGCAAGGAATGATTTCGCGCATCATCGAGGCGCGGCCGGAAGAATTGCGTGCTTATATAGAAGAAGCGGCGGGCGTTTCCAAATATAAAGAGCGGCGCAAGGAAACCGAAGGCCGTCTGAAAGATACGCGCGAACATCTGCAACGCTTGGCCGATTTGCAGAGCGAGTTGGCACGGCAGGTGGAAAAGCTGGAAAAACAGGCCGAAACTGCCGAGCGTTACCGCCGTTATTCCGAGCAACTGGCGCAGCAGCAGGATTTGCTGGATTTCGTACAATGGCAGCAGGCTTTGAACCAAGCCGACCAAGCTACCGCTCAGCACGATGTGTTGCAGCAACGGCAAAACGAAGCCGCCGAACAGCAAAACACGCTGAACGAGCAAATCCAAACCCTGCGCGAAGCCGAGCAGGAACAGCAACAATACACCCACGATTTATCCAACCAACGCGCCGTATTGCGCGAACAAACCGCCCGTTTGGAAGAGCAAATCCGTTCGCAGCAAAACCTGCAACAGCGCATCGAGCGCGACAAACAGGCGGCGCAAGCGGCGTTGCAGCGCATTCATACGGAGCAGCAGGCCGTTCGCGACAGCTTGGCCGATTTGGATATCGAGCTGGAAGAAAAACAAATCGAGCTGACCGAATTGGCAATGGAAGCCGCCGAGCGCGAAGAGCGTCTGCCCGAATTGGAAGAAGCGCAAAACGAAGCGGCCAACGCCTTCCAAAGCCAGCAGGACGAACTCAACCGCCTGAAACGCGAGCTGGCCTTAAAGCAACAGCAAACCGCGCACGCCGAACACAGCCGCGCGGAACGGGAAAAACGGGCGGGCCGTCTGAAAAACGAGCTGGCCGCCTTGGATTTGCCCGATGAAAAAGAAGTGGCCGCCGCGCAGGAAGCCGCTGCTTTACTGCAACAGCAGCAGGCATTTTACGAAGACGAATTGGG
>JAUNKU010000156.1 GCA_030532645.1 Neisseria sp.
AGCAGCCGGTAAAAAATGCCGAACTCTGGCGCGAGCTGGACGGATTGGTCGCGCAGCACGATGTGTCGTGGAAGTGGGTTAAAGGCCACGCTGGACACCCCGGCAACGAACGCGCCGATGCGCTGGCAAACCAAGGCGCAGCACAGTTTGCATAAACCGGCTGGTTAGAGGCCGTCTGAAAAGTCGGATTTTCAGACGGCCTTGTTTTTACCGGATATTTTGAATGTTTGGGCTTTTATTTTCTTGCCGGACTTGTTTTGAGCGCTATGGAAAGTAGGGTAGGGCGGCGTTCAGACCGGGTTTGGTAACAGCAAGGCCGTCTGAAAACAGGGCAGTGTTGCGAAACAGCTGCGGTTTGTTTTCAGACGGCCTTTTTGTGCCGCAATTCAGCGGAAAATCTGATTATTTACCGGCGTTTGCAGTCGGATTGATCAGGATTTCTACGCGGCGGTTTTGGGCGCGGCCGGCTTCGGTGGCGTTAGACGCTACCGGCTGGCGGTCGCTGTAACCGACTGTGCTTAAACGGCCGGCGGCAACGCCGCGTTGGTTCAGATAGCCGGCAACAGAGCGGGCGCGTTGTTCGGACAGCGGTTGGTTGATGCTGTCGTTGCCGGTGTTGTCGGTGTGGCCGGCAACGGTAACGGTGGTTTCAGGATAGGCAACCAGCGTTTCGGCGGCTTTGTTCAGAGAATCCATTGCAGAACCGCTCAGGGCTGCGCTGCTGGTGGCGAAGGTAACGGCGCTCGGCATTGTCAGTTTGATTTGGTTGCCTTCGCGGGTAACTTCAACCGGCGTGTTTTTCAGGCTGTCGCGCAGTTTGGCTTCTTGGTAGTCCATATAGCCGCCCACGCCTGCGCCTACTGCGGCACAAGCCAGTGCAGAGTTGCGTGCGCCTTTGCTGCCTTTGGTCAGCGCGCCGATTGCGCCGCAGGCAGCCGCGCCGCCCAAGCTGTACATCGCGGTTTTGCTGACGCCGGTAGTGCCGTCGGCGTGGGTAACGCAGCCGCTCAAAGCCAGAGCAGCAGAAGCGGCGAGCAGGGAAGCAGATTGAAACAGTTTCATAATGTGTCCTTTCGGAAAGTGTTTGGGCAACGGCCAAGGCCGTCTGAAAAACAGGGCAGGGCAGGCGTTGTGCCGCGCTGCACGAAACAAGGCGGAATATAACGGCAAGTGTAAAAAGCGGGCGGGCTTTTTACGGTAACTTGCCGAGCTTTACTTTTGATTGCGTTTGCGTGTGCTTTTGCGCCACAGATAAGTGCGCAGGCGGATACGGAAATCATAGCCGACCGAGCCGATTCCGAACCAAAACAGAATCGCGGCCACCGGTAGAGTGAAATGATAAGCCACTTGGTGATAGCCCCAAGCGCCGACAATGCCGCCGCCGAGAAAAGAGAGCAGCAGCCCGACCAAGAGCTTGCTTTTCGGGCGGTTTACCCGTACGGAGGGCAGGCGCGGATTGTTGGTTCGGGTGTAATACAGAATTTTAGACAACTCAATGCCCAAATCCGTTGCCGTTCCCGTCATATGTGTGGAGCGGATAGCACCGCCGGAAAGCACCGTCATCACTGTGTTGTGCATACCCATAATAAAACAGAGCAGCATCAGCGTGGGCGGTGCAAACATTGCGCCGAAGCGCGACATTCCCACGCCGAGCAGCCCGAAAATCAGCAGATACACCGCTTCCAGCCAAAGCGACAGCCCGTAGCCGCTGCGGAAACGCCGCCGTTTCGCCCACAAAACCGTCCAATTTGCGTGCGCCGCGCCGAGGATAAAGCAGACCACGCCCGACATTGCAATCAGAAAATCCTGCCATTCGCCGAGAAAAGCCGCATCGGCCGCGTGCGACATCGAGCCGGAAACGTGCGAAGTGTATTGTTTTACTGCAAAAAAACCGCCTGCGTTAATCGCGCCTGCCAAAAACGCCATAATGTAGCCGAGCACACGGAAGCGCGCATCGGAGATATGGCAATCGTCCAGATACGGCTTGTCGGCCTGCCAAAACGGCGGCGAGGCCGTTTTGCGGCGTTTGGCGGTGCGGCGGATTTCGCTCATAACGTTATGAATAAAACGGTTCGGAAAAAGGGGATTTTGCCGCTGCTTTTATTTTGTTTATGTTTTCAGGCGGCGTTTGTTTGGAAGAAACTGCGGAGGATTGTAGCGTTAAATTTTGTTAATTTGAAGAGGGCGGCACGATTTTATGGCGATGGAAATGAACGGATAAAGAAAGGCCGTCTGAAAATCGGGTTTTCAGACGGCCTCGGCTCAGTTTCAAGCTGTTTCTTCTTCTGCATTGAGAAGTTTCAGCAGACGGTCGGTTTTGTCGGGATCTTCATTACGCAATACACGCAGTGCCTGCGTTTCGATTTGGTTCAAATCACTGCGGATTACCGCATCTTTGACCGCCAATAAGTTGTTGGTATTCATCGAAAAACGGCGCAGGCCGAGTGCAAGCAGCAGGCGCGTGTAGGCTGTGTCGCCGGCCATTTCGCCACACACGGAAACCGGCTTGTTCAGGCGGTTGGCCGCGCGGATAATGTGGGCGAGCAGGCGCAGGACGGCCGGATGCGCCGGTTGGTAGAGATAGCTTACCAAGTCGTCGCCGCGATCGACAGATAAAGTGTATTGAATCAAATCATTCGTACCGATAGAGATAAAATCCAGATGTTTCAGCAGCGCGGAAACCGTCAGCGCGGCCGACGGGATTTCAATCATACAGCCGGTTTTGACTTCGCCGAACGCTTCGCCGCGCTCGGCCAGCTGGCGTTGCGCGGTTTCCAAGTGGATAAGGCACTGTTTCACTTCGGATACGGAAGCAATCATCGGCCACATCAGATTGACCGGCCCGTGCGCCGCCGCTCGTAATACCGCGCGCATCTGGGTGCGGAACATCATCGGTTCGGCCAAACACAAACGGATGCCGGTTAAGCCCAGCGCCGGATTGAGGCTGCCGTTGGGTGAGCCGTT
>JAUNKU010000157.1 GCA_030532645.1 Neisseria sp.
CAGTTCGGCCGTTTGACGCTCAATCCGCTGCCGCACATCGATTTGTTCGGTACGGTCATCGTGCCGCTGGTGATGTTGCTGTTTACACCGTTTGTGTTCGGCTGGGCAAAACCCGTGCCGATCAATCCGCGCCTGCTGCACCGTCCGCGCCAAGCCTGGCGGGCGATTTCGCTGGCGGGGCCTGCGGCAAACTTGGCGATGGCGTTTGTATGGGCATTGGCGTTTGCGCTTTCGCCGCTCGCGCCGGCAAGTTTCCAATATCCGTTGGCGCAGATGGCGCAATACGGCATTTTGGCGAACACGGTATTGTTTATATTCAGCCTGATTCCGATTCTGCCGTTTGACGGCGGCCGCATTATCGACAGCTTCCTGCCGCCTGCGGCTTCGCAAAGTTTCCGCAAAATTGAGCCTTACGGTTCGTGGATTGTGCTGGCGCTGGTGTTCAGCGGCGTACTGGGCAAAGTGTTGGGCCCGTTGGTGTTGCTGGTGATGGGCTTGGTGCACGGCTTGGCTTCGCTTTTGACTTGACGGCTGAACGACATAGCAGGTTAAACAAATAAAGCATAGTAGGTTGGGTTAGAGCGGAGCGTAAACCCAACAACTGTCTAAACTTTTGCCCAACGTTGGGTTTGCGCTCCGCTCCAACCCAACCTACCTGCCGCGTCAAAACAAGGCCGTCTGAAAACCAAGCGGAAGCCAAATTTTCAGACGGCCTTTACACGGCAACTCGGGTATAATACGCCCCGATTTTCAAAGACAAACTTCTAAAAAGATTCCGAATATGACACGCAAAATTCTGGTTACTTCCGCGTTGCCTTATGCCAACGGCGCGATCCATCTCGGCCATATGGTCGAGCATATCCAAACCGACGTTTGGGTGCGTTTCCAAAAAATGCGCGGCCACGAGTGCTACTACTGCTGCGCGGACGATACGCACGGCACGCCGGTGATGCTGGCAGCGCAAAAACAGGGCATCGCGCCGGAAGATATGATTGCCAAAGTGCGCGAAGAGCATTTGGCTGACTTCACGGGCTTTTTAATCGGCTACGACAATTATTACAGCACCCATTCCCCTGAAAACAAAGCGTTTTCCGAACAGATTTACCGCGCCCTGAAAGCTAACGGCAAAATCGAAAGCCGCGTTATCGAGCAGCTTTTCGACCCGGAAAAACAAATGTTCCTGCCCGACCGCTTCGTTAAAGGCGAATGCCCGAAATGCCACGCCAAAGACCAATACGGCGACAACTGCGAAGTGTGCGGCACCACATACAGCCCGACCGAGCTGATCAATCCGTATTCCGCCGTTTCGGGCGCGAAACCGGAATTGCGCGAATCCGAGCATTTCTTCTTCAAATTGGGCGAATGTGCCGACTATCTGCGCGAATGGACTTCCGGCAGCACCACGCTTTCAGACGGCCGCGTACAGCCGCACCTGCAAGCCGAAGCGCTGAACAAAATGAACGAATGGCTGGGCAAAGACGGCGAAACCAAGCTGTCCGACTGGGATATTTCGCGTGATGCGCCGTATTTCGGCTTTGAAATTCCCGATGCGCCGGGCAAATATTTCTACGTTTGGCTGGACGCGCCGGTAGGCTATATGGCTTCGTTTAAAAACCTGTGCGACCGCATCGGCGCGGATTACGACGCGTTTTTCCAAGCGGGCAGCGAAGCCGAGATGTACCACTTTATCGGCAAAGATATTCTGTATTTCCACGCGCTGTTTTGGCCGGCAATGCTGCAATTTTCCGGCCACCGCGCCCCGACCGGCGTATTCGCGCACGGTTTCCTGACGGTGGACGGCCAGAAAATGTCCAAATCGCGCGGCACATTTATCACCGCCAAATCGTATTTGGATCAAGGCTTAAATCCCGAATGGATGCGCTACTACATCGCCGCCAAACTCAACAGCAAAATCGAAGACATCGATTTGAATCTGAACGATTTTATTGCCCGCGTAAACAGCGATTTGGTCGGCAAATACGTCAACATCGCCGCGCGTGCTTCCGGCTTTATCGCCAAACGTTTCGAAGGCCGTCTGAAAAATGTGGAAAACAGCGCGTTGGTGCAGAAACTGGCTGCCGAGCACGACAATATCGCCGCCGAGTTTGAAAACCGTGAATACGCCAAAGCCCTGCGCGATATTATGGCGCTGGCCGATGCGGTGAACGAATACGTTGATGCGAACAAGCCTTGGGAGTTGGCGAAACAGGAAGGCCAAGATGCCCGTCTGCACGAAGTGTGCAGCGAGCTGATTAACGCCTTCAAAATCCTCAGCGTGTACCTTGCGCCCGTATTGCCGAGCGTGGCCGAACGCGCCGCTGCCTTCCTGAATTTGGACGGCCTGCGCTGGGACGATGCCGCCACCGTGCTGCCCGAAGGCCACGCCATCAATAAATACGAACATTTAATGCAACGAGTGGAGCAAAAACAAGTGGACGACTTAATCGAAGCAAACAAACAAAGCATCGCCGCCGCCGAAGCCGCGCCTGCCGAAGAGGGCAAATACGCGCCGGTAGCTGAGCAGGCCAGCTTTGACGACTTTATGAAAATCGATATGCGCGTAGCGAAAGTATTGAACTGCGAAGCCGTGGAAGGCAGCACCAAGCTGTTGAAATTCGACCTCGATTTCGGCTTTGAAAAACGCGTGATTTTCTCCGGCATCGCCGCTTCGTATCCGAATCCGGCCGAGCTGAACGGCCGTATGGTGGTTGCCGTAGCCAACTTTGCACCGCGCAAAATGGCGAAATTCGGCGTATCTGAAGGTATGATTTTGTCCGCCGCCACCCAAGACGGCAAACTGCGCCTGCTGGACGTACACGAAGGTGCACAGCCGGGCGACAAGGTCGGTTAAGGTGCTGAAATGAGCCGGTCGGTTTCCGATTTGAAGCTGTCGGCCTGACCGCTGCCTTTTCCGCTGCATTAGGC
>JAUNKU010000158.1 GCA_030532645.1 Neisseria sp.
TTGCGCCGTCTCAATTTCTTCTTCCGTATCACAAAATCTTGTCTTGAAACGGTTATAATAACGCCCGATTTTTCCAACCGTTTTTTATTGCGCGAAACCGCCGTTTCGGCTGCCGAGCAGCCTGTTTTCAGACGGCCTTTCGCCACAAACCCAATTTATTAAAAAGGACAAGCAATGAACCGTAACGAGCAGCTTTTCGAACGGGCGAAAGCGATTATTCCGGGCGGCGTGAATTCGCCGGTTCGGGCGTTCGGCAGCGTGGGCGGTGTGCCGCGTTTTATCAAAAAAGCCGAAGGCGCGTATGTGTGGGACGAAAACGGCCGGCGTTATATTGATTACGTCGGCTCTTGGGGACCGGCGATTGTCGGACACGCGCATCCGGAAGTGATTGCGGCGGTGCAGGAAGCGGCGGCAGGCGGTTTGTCGTTCGGTGCGCCGACCGAGGGCGAGATTGTGATTGCCGAAGAGATTGCCAAAATCGTGCCGAGCGTAGAGCGCGTGCGCTTGGTCAGCTCGGGTACGGAAGCGACAATGTCGGCCATCCGTTTGGCTCGCGGCTATACCGGCCGCGACAAAATCGTCAAATTCGAGGGCTGCTACCACGGCCATTCCGACAGCCTTTTGGTCAAAGCGGGCAGCGGCCTGCTGACTTTCGGCAACCCAAGCTCCGCCGGTGTGCCGGAAGACTTTATCAAACATACGCTGGTGCTGCCGTATAACGACACCGCCGCGCTGCAACAAGCATTTGCCGAACACGGCAGTGAAATCGCCTGTGTGATTTTGGAACCGATTGCCGGCAATATGAACTTGGTGAAGCCATCTGAAAACTTCGTGCAAACCCTGCGTGCGCTGACCGAGCAAAACGGCACAGTGCTGATTTATGACGAAGTAATGACGGGCTTTCGCGTGGCATTGGGCGGCGCACAGTCGGTGCACGGCATTACGCCCGACTTGACCACAATGGGCAAGGTTATCGGCGGCGGTATGCCTTTGGCGGCTTTCGGCGGCAAACGCGAGATTATGGAATGCGTATCGCCGTTGGGCGGCGTATATCAGGCCGGTACGTTGTCCGGCAATCCCGTGGCCGTGGCGGCCGGCTTGAAAACGCTGGAAATCATTCAGCGCGAAGGTTTTTACGAACAACTGGCCGCACGCTGCGCTCAGCTGACCGAAGGCTTCAATAAAGCCGCCAAAGAGGCAGGCGTGCCGTTCACTAGTGACTACATCGGCGGTATGTTCGGCCTGTATTTTGCTGACAAAATCCCGCAAAGCTATGCCGATATGACCGCTTCCGACATCGGCGCGTTCAAACGTTTTTTCCACGGTATGCTCGATAAAGGCGTGGCCTTCGGCCCGTCGGCCTACGAAGCCTGCTTTATGTCTGCCGCGCACACGCCGGAACTGATTGACGAAACCGTTGCTGCCGCAGCGGAAGTATTCAAAGAAATGGCGCAAGGCTGATTTTGATATTTTGATGCGGAAAGGCCGTCTGAAAACAGAGCAGCAGCTTGTTTTCAGACGGCCTTTAATCGCCTTCCTTCTTCCGTTTCGCTCTCGGATGTGCGGCATCGTACACGGCGGCGAGGTGGTCGAAATCCAGTTTGGTGTAAATCTGCGTGGTCGAAAGGCTGCTGTGGCCGAGCAATTCCTGAACCGCGCGGATGTCGCCCGCCGACTGCAAAAGATGGCTGGCATAGCTGTGGCGCAGTTTGTGCGGGTGCAAATGTTCGGGAAGCTGGTTTTTTTCTCCCCATTCGCGCAGGCGGTTTTGGATTTGGCGCACGCTCAGCCGTTTGCCGTTACGCCCGGTAAACAGCGCCGTTTCGCCTGCCGCCGCCTGCCGTTGTGCCAGATAAGCATTTAAGGCATCAGTACTTTTTTCGCTTAAAGGTACTTGCCGCTGCTTGTTGCCCTTGCCGGTTACGCTGACCCAGCCTTCATCTGTCAGAACATCGTCCACATTCAGCGCCCACACTTCCGATACGCGCAAGCCGCTGCCGTAAAGCAGCTCGAAAATGGCCAAATCGCGCACATCGGTCGCGCTTTCCGTTTCCGTGTGGTCAAGCGCAAAATTCAGCGTTTCCGCTTTCACCGCTTTGGGCAGATGCTGCGGAATTTTCGGCGCTTTCAGAGCGGCAATCGGATTGGACGGCAGTTTGCCGTGCCGTACCAAAAAATCCGAATACTGCTTCCACACCGACAACTTCCGCGCCAAACTGCGCTCGCTCAAATTCTGTTGCGACAGCTTTTTAAACGCGGCACGCAGCGGCGCAGCGTTCAATCCGCCGTCTTCGGGCAACAGCGAAAACAGCTGCGCCAAATCGCGCCGGTACGCCGCCAGCGTATGCGCCGATTTGCCTTCCCGGGCAAGTGCCGTCAGAAAATCATCGGCATATACAGAAAAATCTTGAATATCCATAGTGCAGCATTGTACGCGACAACGCCGCGAACCGATATAATGCGCGGTTTCGGCCGTCTGAAAAGCCCTGCTTTCAGCGAGGCTGAAATGCACTGGATAAACTGAATACAAAAATTGTGAAAATACAATGCCGGTAATGATGAAAACCAAAGCCGGAAATCGTGAGAATAATGCTGGAACAAGCAGTACTCTGCCCCCTCTCCCGCTTGCGGGGGAGGGCTGGGGTGGGGGTAAAAAAGCCCGATACTGTGGACCTGATTAAAATAAGAAAGCAGCTTTGTAAGCCGCACACCCCCTCCCTAACCCTCCCCCGCAAGCGGGAGAGGGGATAGGTTCACGCTTGGGAAAAAAGGTGCTGACTTTTAATTTCGTTAAAGCTGCGGTCTGTTTTTTTCAGAAACGCGCATTGCCCGTTTTAATTTCGCTGAAAGCAGCGCTTTTCAGACGGCCTCAATTTTAAAAGGAACAAAAATGA
>JAUNKU010000008.1:0-10021 GCA_030532645.1 Neisseria sp.
AAGGGTTATTTTAAATGGTTTTGAATAACCCTAGTTATCTAGGACAGCCCCTTTTGGAAATCAGCAATCATACATTTGATGCGATTTGTAATAGGCAGCCGGAGGTTTCTGCAAGCTATAAAAAAGGTCGTGCAAAAGCCGTAGCAAGTGTGGCGCAAAGTTTGTTAAAACAGGCGAAGAACGGCAATGTAACGGCGCAAATCTTTTACTTAAAGACGCAGGCGGGTTGGCGCGAAACGCAAACTGTGGACAATATTTCTTCCGACGGCAGTATGACTCCGCCTAAGCAAACGCCGTTTAGTAAGGCAGAGTTGCAGGAGGCCTTGCAGTCGGTAATGGGGAAAATATGATTGAGTTCAGTGATGCAGAGTTGCAGGCGGTTTCTTATCTTGCACCTGAAAGTCTGTATCTGTTTGCCCGGTATATGTTTGCTGTAAGGCGCGGTATGCGTTGGCAGGAAGCAAAGCACCATGTGCTGATTTGTGAGGCGTTGGAGCGGGTATATAAAGGGCAGACCAAACGGCTGATTATCAACATTCCGCCGCGCTACTCAAAAACCGAGCTGGCAGTAGTGAACTTTATTGCATGGTCACTGGGCAAATCGCCTGATTGTGAGTTTATCCATGCAAGCTACTCGGCAACGTTGGCGGTTAATAACTCTGTGCAAATCCGTAATATGGTACAGCACGAAGCCTACCGGCAGATTTTCCCGAATGTGGTTTTGGAAGAAGAAGCTAAGGCACATTGGAAAACAAGCGCAGGCGGCGTGATGTATGCCACAGGTGCAGCCGGTACGATTACCGGCTTCGGCGCGGGCAAATTCCGCGAAGGTTTCGGCGGTTGTATTATCATTGATGACCCGCACAAAGCAGATGAAGCACGCAGTGAAACGATGCGGAATAATGTTATCGATTGGTTTCAAAATACGGTAGAGAGCCGTAAGAACTCGCCTGATACACCGATTGTTATCATTATGCAGCGTTTGCATGAAGACGATTTGAGCGGCTGGCTGCTCGGCGGCGGCAACGGCGAGAAATGGGAGCATTTGTGTTTATCGGCCATTCAAGAAGACGGTACGGCTTTATGGCCGGAAAAGCACGATATTGCAACGTTGAGAACAATGGAACAGGCCGCTCCGTATATGTTTGCCGGACAATACCGGCAACGGCCGGCGCCGCCGGAAGGCGGCCTGTTCAAACCCGACCAAATCCGTATCGTCAAAGCAATGCCGTCTGAAAACATCCGCTGGCTGCGCGGCTGGGACTTGGCTTCTACCGCAGGCGACGGCGATTACACGGCAGGCGCGAAAGTAGGCGTGCGTGATGACGGCAAGGTATTTATTGCAGACATCGTGCGCGGCCGGTTCAGTGCAGACGAGCGTGATAATGTGCTTGTTCAGACGGCACAGACAGACGGGCGCCAAACCAAAATCTCACTGCCGCAAGACCCGGGTCAGGCCGGTAAGTCGCAAGTATTGTATCTAACCCGCAAATTGGCGGGTTTTTCCGTATCGTCCTCACCCGAATCAGGCGACAAGGTTACGCGCGCCGAGCCGTTTGCCGCGCAGGTAAACGTGGGCAATGTGGTGCTTGTCGATAACGGCAACTGGGACGTACAGGCTTTGTTGAATGAAATGCGGCTGTTCCCGAACGGGCGGCACGACGACCAAATCGATGCGTTGAGCCGTGCGTTTAACGAGTTGCTGACCAAGCGCGGCAATGTGTCGCGCCGTGAGTTTTTATTGTGATGCCGTCTGAAATTCAGGCGGCTTTTTTTGTGGAGTGCGGCGATGGCCGGTGTGGAAACGAAAAGCGGTGCAGTCAGCGAGATGCACAAGCAGGCAGAGGTTGTCCGTGCTTTGATGGGCGGTACGGCGGCGATGCGGGCGGCAGGTAAAACCTATCTGCCGCAATGGCCGCAGGAAACAAACGACGGTTATCAAATCCGTTTGGCTTCTTCTACGCTTTTGCCGGTGTTGAAAGAAACGGTCGGGCAGATGGTCGGCCGCGTGTTTTTCCGTGATATTGATACTGAACAGGTTTCAGACGGCCTCAAACCGCTGCTGGACGATTTTGATTTGCAGAACAATATTCTTTCGGTGTTCTGCGCGGCGTGGTTTGCCGATGCGCTGGCTTACGGTGCGTCTTATGTGCTGGTGGATTATCCGAGCGCGGAGGGCGGCCGGACGTTGGCCGATGATAAGAAGCTGGGTTTGCGCCCTTATGCGGTGCTGGTGCCGAATGAGGCGGTATTGGGCTTCCGTTACGAGATGCAGGGCGGGCAGGCAGTGTGTACGCAGTTCCGCTACAAGCAGATGCTGACGGAAAACGACGGCGAGTTTGGCGAAAAGACGGTTGAGCAAATCAACGTGTTGGAGCCGGGCAGGGTGCGCCGTTACCGCCAAACGGCGGCAGGTTGGTCTTTATACGAAGACAGAGAAGTGCTGATTGGCGGCAAAACGCCGTCTGCCGTGCCGGTGGTGGAGCTGCTGCCTGAGAAAACAGGCTTTTTTACCGGCAAACCGCCCTTGTTGGAGCTGGCGCATTTGAATGTGAAGCACTGGCAGAGCCAAAGCGACCAAGACAATATCGTGCATTATGTGCGTGTTCCGCTGCTGGCCTATCGCGGCTCGGAAGAATTGGGCAGTATCGCAGCGGCGGCAGGCAACCTGTTGAGTTTGGGTGCAGATGGCGAAATGCGCTATGTCGAGCATTCCGGCGCGGCGATTGAAGCAGGCGTGAACGCACTGGATAAGCTGGAAAGCGATATGCAGGCGGCCGGAGCGAAGCTCTTGACGCGCACCAAACTGGCTTTGACCGATTCACAGGCAAGGGACGAGCAAGGCCGCGAAATCAGCCTGCTGCGTTATTACGCGAACCTGTTGGAAGATGCCGTCGGCCGCGTATTGGACTGGTTCGCCCGTTATCAAAACATCAAAGGCGGCGGCTTTGTCGAAATCAGCGGCAATATCGATGCCGATTTCAACCCGACGGCCAGCTTGGACGTTTTGGTAAAACTGAATGCCGCAGGCGTATTGTCCGACCAAACACTGTTTGAAGAAGCCAAACGGCGCGGCGTCGTGTCGAACCTTGCCGAATGGACGGAAGAGCAGAAACGTTTGGAAAGCCAAGAACCGGCGGCGATGGATTTCGCGGCTGAAAAACTTGACTCACCAAATCGCCGAGATTAATCTTACAAGATGAGTTTTACAACGGGAGGAATGTGATGTTTTATCTGTTTCAAAGCCCGATTGAAAAAAGTACTTTGGAAGCGTGGGCAAAACTCGCTGACGATATTGCCAAAGTTGCAATTTTGGCAATACCTGTTATTCTGTACGGCAATGATTCGGTTTACTTGAAACTGTTCAACACATTTTGTTTGTTGGTCGGCATTTACGCCTGTTTGTCAGGCGGCAGGCTGTTCAGAAAAACCATCGAAAGAAAGGATGCGCGATGACATTCGGTCTGATCGTTTTTGCTTTGGTCGGTATTGTAATTGCAGCTGTAGCCAATAAAATTTACCGGCAGGAAAAACCTTAATACGAAGCCCGAACTATTTCGGGCTTTTTTATTGCCGTCTGAAAAGACGGCTTTTTTGTATCAAGCAAAACCCCGTGAAGCGGCGAACTTCACGGGGTTTCTGTATTTAACCTTATCACAGGTAAGGAAAAATCGTGAATGGATGATAACCCGAAACACGAATTAAAGGTACTCGGAAAGATGAGCACGCAAGGGGCAGACAAAGTCGGCAAGATGGCCGCTGCCGCCATTATTCTGGCATCGGGTACAGCCGTTGCTTTGGCGCTTTACGGCATCAGCCTGATTAAATGGTGGTAGCCGATGAATGACGAACTGTTAGACGCACTGATTGAGCGGCAAGTGGATTTAATGCGCTTTGAGCGCGGTGTCCGGCGCGAATTGTGGCGGCAGCTTTTGGACTTGCAAAAGGAAGTGGAAGGCCGTCTGAAAAACGCCGATAACTTGAACCGCCGCGAAACGGCTGCGCTGCTGGCCGAAATCGACAAGCTGGTTGATGCGTATTACTGGCAGATGGCAGAGACCGTGCAAACCGTGCAGCCGCAAATCGCCGATGATGAAAGCGAATGGCTGACGGCGTGGTTTTTGACGGCGGCACTGTTGATGCCGTCTGAAAACGGGCGAAGCGGTTTTCCGCGAAGCAAAAACGGCAAGCATACGGCTTTGAGCCGCGAACAGACTGTATCGGCAGCCAAACGCGCGGCACAGCGGCTGACAGTAGGCGGTTTGACGGTTGCCGAAGCAATGGCGGCTCAGGCGCAGAGTTTGAAAACCAAATTGAAGCAGGCGGTACGCACAGCGGCATTCGAGCCGTTTTCAGACGGCCTTGTTTCAGACGTTGCCGATGCTTTTAAGCGCAAGGCGCAGGATTTGGCGGCGTTTTCACAAACTTGGATCGGCAGTTTGGCCAATCAGCTGCATTTCGCGGCAGGCAAAGCCAATCCGTGGGTCAAGGGCTGGCGGCATTTGTCGGTCTTGGACGGCAAAACCAGCAGTGTATGCCTGAACCGGCACGGCAAAATGTGGCGCAAAAACGGCGAACCGCTGGGGCATGATTTGCCCTTCAAACTGCCGCCGGTGCATATCAACTGCCGCTCGCGCTTGGTGTATGTGTTCGATACAGACGCGCCGTTTGACGGCATTTCGGGCGAAGACTGGGTAAAACGGCGCAGTTTGAGCCAGTTGCAGGAACAGTTCGGCAAGGGCGTAGGGCAGATGCTGTATGACGGCGAAATCAGCCTGAGCGATGCGGTCAAGTCGGGCGGTTTGCAGACGATGACTTTACAGGAGCTTCGTAGCAAACACGCATCAACGCTGTTCTCAGCCGGTTTCCGCAAGCGTTTCGGCGAAGTGAGCCGTTTGGTCGGCGAAATGAAAGCAGCAGGGCAGAGTTTGTCTGATGTGCGCGATGTGATACAGGACAAAGTTTGGCAGGCCGCAGTGTTGAATAAGCAAGCCAGAGGCTGGCTCGGTACTGTTACAGGCAAGGTTTGGTTGTCGGAAGATACTTTGGCCAAGCAGTTTTTCAACCACCCTGAAATCGAGTTTGAGCATTACACGGAAATTTCCCGTGTACTGAATAAGGCTGATTTGATTGTTCAGGTTAATGATTTGAAGATTGCGTTTGTCCGTAGAGACAATGAGATTTTGAAAGCAGTTGTAAAGACAACGCAGAACAAAGATGAGCTGTATTTGGTGTCGTTGTTTGCAGCGAAGGAAAAAGAAATTAAGCGAACCAGAGAGAAAGGTGTGATTTTGTTTGATAAGGAAGCAGGCGGATAGACTGCCATCCTATCACGCGCACTTATTTGTATGGCTACGGCAGGCAGATTCACCGTGTTTCACCTGCTTCCTGTAAGTGCTTATTATAAATAATTTCAGGCCGTCTGAAAATGAAGCAAGGCAGTTTTGTTTGGCTGAAAAACTCAGACGGCTTTTTTGTTGCCCGCTGTTTGGAAAAACAGGGCGTTGTGCGGCGGAAGCCGCTTTTTTTACGGAGTATGAACGATGAAATTGAAGTTGGATGAAAACGGCTATGCAGTGGTGCAGGACGGCAAACCGGTTTATGTGCACGATGACGGCAAGGAAGTGCCGTTTGATGCGCCGGGCGCGATGAGCAAAATCAGCAGCCTGAATGCGGAGGCGAAAAAGCACCGCGAAGCGAAAGACGAGGCAGAAGCCAAATTGAAGCTGTTTGACGGTATCGAAGATGCCGCTGCGGCGAAGAAGGCATTGGAAACCGTGAAAAACTTTGATGACAAGAAGCTGATTGACGCAGGCGAAGCCGAGCGCGTGAAAGCCGAAGCCATCAAAGTGTACGAGGGCAAGCTTTCTGAAGCGCAGGCGGAAACCGAAAAAATCCGCTCGCAATTTCACAACGAGCTTATCGGCGGCAGTTTTGCACGCAGCAAAGTGATTGCGGACAAGCTGGCGATTCCGGCAGATATGGCGCAAGCCTATTTCGGCAAACATTTCGGCATTTCGGAAGACGGCCGGATTGTAGCGAAAGACAGTAACGGCCAAGAGATTTTCAGCCGTGTGCAGCCGGGCGAAAAAGCAGGCTTTGAAGAGGCGATTGAAGCGCTGATTGAAGCTTATCCGCACAAGGACAGCATTTTGAAAGGCAGCGGCTCTACGGGCGGCGGCAGTACGCCGAACGGGGCGAAGACATTTGCTGAAAAGCGTTCGCAGATGAGCGCGGAAGATAAGCAGGAATTTATTTCACAACACGGCAGAGCGGCTTTTTTGAGCCTGCCGAAATAAGGAGTAAGACTTTATGGCAACAACGGTTAATTCTGATGTAATCATTTACAACGATTTGGCGCAGACGGCGTATTTGGAGCGCATTCAAGACAACCTGAATGTGTTCAATGCCGCTTCCAAAGGCGCGATTATGCTGTCGGACGAGCATATCGAGGGCGATTTCCGCCAAAAAACCTTTTACAAAATCGGCGGCGAAATCGTGCACCGCGATGTGAACGCTACCGGTACGGTTGAGGGCAAGAAAATCGGTATAGGCGAAATGGTCGGCGTAAAAGTGCCGTTCAAATACGGTCCTTACGAGATGACGGAAGAGGCACTCAAACGCCGTATGCGCTCAACGGCGGAGTTTTCGCAGACAGTCGGCCAAGACTATGCCGATGCACTGATTCAGGGCTATTTCAAGCACGCAACTGCCGCACTGACCGGTGCAATCGGCAGCAATGCCGCGATGAAAGTGAAAGCACCGCTGGCGCAGCACGGCCGCAAGGCATTGACGCAGGGTTTGCGCAAGTTCGGCGACAAATTCGAGCGCGTGGCTTTGTGGGTAATGGATTCGGCCACTTATTTCGATTTGGTCGATAACGCGCTGGGCGAGAAGCTTTACGGCGAAATCGAGCAAGTGATTTACGGCGGTACGCCCGGCACGCTCGGCCGTCCGGTTCTGGTGTCCGACCAAGTGCCGCAAGATACGGTGTTCGGCTTGCAGGCAGGCGCGGTGGAAATTACCAATTCGCAACTGCCGGAGTTCCGTCTGTATCAAATCAACGACCGTGAAAACCTGACTTTGGCACTGCGTGCCGAAGGCGCGTTTAATCTGGACGTTTTGGGTTATTCCTACAAAGCCTCTGCCGGTGCCAA
Source organism: Neisseria sp. (assembly GCA_030532645.1). Taxonomy (GTDB): domain Bacteria; phylum Pseudomonadota; class Gammaproteobacteria; order Burkholderiales; family Neisseriaceae; genus Neisseria. Next base: position 7,158 of record JAUNKU010000008.1, read on the forward strand.
CCCGAATCTGGCAACCGTCGGTGCAGCGGCAAGCTGGGAGAAATACGCAAGCAGCAATAAAAATACTGCCGGCGTGATGGTAGATTTGTCGTCTTGACTTTGATGCCGTCTGATTTTCAGACGGCCTTTTTTACGAGGCAGTGTTATGAAATTGATTTACAGCAAGGGCGGACGTTTTGCCGGTGTTGAAGGCCGTTACCGCAATCCGCAGTATTTTACGGTGGCAGAGACGGCGGAGGAAGTATTGGCTGATGCGGATTATCCTGCAATCGCCGCCGCGTATGCCGAAATCGGGATTGAAGTGCAGCGTTTGGTTGTAAGCGAAAAAGTACCGGAAACGCCGTCTGAAAACAGTCAAGAAAAGCAGCCGGATAAGTTTGATGTGAAAAAGCTGAATACTGACGAGCTGAAAGCGGCTTTGAGTGAGCGCGGTATTGCGTTTGACGCACGGGCGAAGAAGGCGGATTTGCTCTCTTTGCTGGAAGCGGCGGAGCGGGGCGATGATTGAGTGTTATGTGCCGCTTGAAGAGGCGGATGCTTATCACGCGGCACGGCCTAATGCGAAGAAGTGGCAGGCGATGCCGGATGCACACAAAGAAGCGGTGCTGACGGCGGCTTGCGATTATGTTGATGTGATGTTCGGGCTGCCGCGTGCTTTGGTGCAGCAGATGCGTTCAGGCGGCGAAGTGCCGCACGAAGTGAAAAAAGCAGTGTGCGAGCTGGCGGTTTCTGATGTGTTGTCGGGCATTCCGCAGGCCAAGCAGAAAACACTGGCCAAGGGGGCGATGTCGGTTACTTTGGAAGATGCGCCGGAAACGCTGCACTATATCCGCCGCCTGCTTGCGCCGCTGGTTAAACGCGGTGTTGCGAACATCCGTGTAGAAAGGGGTTGAAAAATGGTAAATCTGTTGGTGCCGGAGGGCATTGATACCGTGTCTTTCGGCGGTACGGCGTATGCGGCTGAAAACGGTACGGTGCAAGTGCCGCAGGAAGCGGCGGAGTATCTGTATCAGTACGGCTTTATGCCGTCTGAAAACGGTGTGAAATCGGCCGAAGTGCCGAAGGCCAAGCGCAAGGCGGAAGCGGCCGATGATTAAAGTGCAGCTTGCCGGTATGCACGAAATTCAGACGGCCTTGAATCTGACCGACCGGCGCATTGCGACGGAAGTCGAGCGCAGTTTGGCGTTTTTGCTGTTCCGGCTGCAAAAGCGGATTAAGACCGACAAGCTGCTCGGGCAGGTGTTGAACCGGCGCACGGGCAATTTGCGGGCGAACATCGTGCGGCAGATGGAACAGAACGGAAAGGTGTTGTCGGGCGTGGTCGGCATTGCCCCGGGCGCGCCGTACGGCAAGCTGCACGAATATGGTTTTTCAGGGACGGTATCCGTGCCTGCACATATCCGTATGCAGAAGCAGGCCTTCGGCCGCCGTCTGAAAACGCCGTTGGCGGTCAAAGTATCGGCGCATACGCGCAAACTCAATTTGCCGGAGCGCTCGTTTATGCGGACGGCTTTGGCGGATATCGAGCCGCTGGTGCAGAGCGAGTTTAACGCGGCTTTGGAAAGGGGATTGAATGGAACGTGAGGCGATTTATTCGGCTTTGTTCGACAAACTCAAAACCGTGCCGGGCATTCAAACCGTATCGCGCCGTCTGCGCCATTGGGAGGACGTGCCGGATTACGAGCAGCCTGCGCTGTTTCTCGCACCGGTGGAAGAAGAGTTGAAAACCGATACCGCACAGAGCAGCCGCTATCTGATGCGGGCGAATGTGTATCTGTATGTACACTCGCACGCCGAAGAGGGCGCGGCAGCGGATTTGAACCGCTGTTTGGACGCGCTGATCCGCGTGTTGAACACGCCCCATCCGGTTACAGGCAAAACCGATTTGCCGGTCGGGGGCGTGCATTACTGCCGCGCGGAAGGGCAAATCGAGCTGGACGAAGGTTTGTTCGGCGGACAGGCGTTTGCCGTCGTGCCGGTAATGATTTTGGCAACCGATGCCGTCTGAATTTCAGACGGCCTTTTTATTTGGAAAGGAAGTTTTATGATGCTTCAATTTGGCGCGGGCGAGCTGTTCGCGCAGGGAATCAGCGATGCGTTCGGCAATCTGATGACGATGCCGACGCCGATCCGCATTGCCGGTTTGCAGGAGTTCAGCGTGGACGTGCAAACCGAGCTGAAATCGTTTCACGGGCAAGGCCGTTTTGCGCTGGCAACGGCGCAGGGCAAATCCAAAGTAACGGGCAAGGCCAAAGGCGCGTTGCTCAACGGCACGGCGTTGAATACTTTGGTTTTCGGCCAAGAAATCGCAACGGGCAAGATGAAGGCCATTCACGCCGAAGCCGTGGGCTTGAAAATCCCGTCTTCCGGCGCTTATACGCTGACACCGGCCGCACCGCAGCGCGGCAAGTTTACCGATGATTTGGGCGTGATGGCGGAAGACGGCAGCGCGATGGTCAAAGTAGCCGCCAATCCGCAAGCCGGTCAGTACAGCGTCTCGGCGGCAGGCGTTTATACGTTCAATGAGGCGGACAAGGGCAAAACGGTTTATCCGAGCTTTACTTATTTCTTCGATTATCAGGCGGCCAAGCGCATTGATTTGAACAATCTGCCGATGGGTAATAATGCCAGCTTCAAACTGTTCTATGTCGGTACGTTCCAAGGCAAGAAAGCCTATATCGAGCTTTACTCGGTTACTTCGGGCAAACTCGGTCTGTTCCGCTCAAAAAACGATGATTTTTCGGTGCCGGAAATCGATTTCGAGGCTTCCACCGATGCGACGGGCTTGAAAGTGGGCTTTATTTGTTTGATGGAATAGGCCGTCTGAAAAAACCGCCTGCTTCGCGGTAAGGCAAAAGCAGGCG
>JAUNKU010000008.1:10121-25023 GCA_030532645.1 Neisseria sp.
CCACTCCTTTCCGGGGTGGTATGACTACAAAAAGCCCCACTGCGAATGGGGCTTTTTGCTACCCAGCCCCGACGCAATCATAACCGATTTTTGCGTTTGCGGGCTTTTTTGTTCCCTTTTTTCAGACGGCCTCAATGTGCCGTCTTTTTTTGTGTACGGAGTATGAAAAATGGCTGATTTGGTTAAATTTAAAGGCGTGAAAGTGGAATTGGGCGGCGAAATCTATGTTGTGCCGCCGCTGACCTTGGGTGCACTGGAACAGTTGCAGGACGATATTGCCAAGATGAACGGCAATACAGCCTTTAACGAGCAGGTAAACGTGATTTCCAAGGTCGGTTTGGCCGCATTGCAACGCAATTATCCCGAAATGACGCGCGAAAAACTGCTGGAAATTGTCGATGTGTCCAATATGAACGAGCTGTTTGAAGCCGTGATGGACGTTTCCGGCCTGAAACGCAAAGCGCAGGAAGAAGCGGGAAACTGAGCGGCGGCTGGGATTTCGGCGGTGTGATTGCCCACGTTTGCGCCTCAACGGGCTGGACGTGGGATTATGTCTGCAACCATATCGATTTGCCGCGTTTGCAGCATTTGAACAGATATTGGCGGCAACATCCGCCGCTGCATATTCTGGCCGCCGCCTATATGGGCTTTTCTGCGCCGGACGAGGCGGAACAAGCCGCCGAACAGGAAGCGGCATTGCAGCAGATGGGCGCGGAAACGCTGTCGCAGGAAGAATTTGAAGCGCTGTTGCGCGAGAAAGGTTTGCCGGTATGAATGCGGTTTTTCCCGAACTGCCAGGCTTGTCGCCCAAGGTCAAGAAAACGCCGGTATGGTCGAACAATATTCAGACCAGCATCAACGGGCGCGAATTGCGCGCGCCGTATTACAGCTATCCGCTGTGGCGGTTTTCGTTGTCATTTGAAGTATTGCGGACACGCGCGGCGGCGGACGAGTTGGCCAAGCTGGCCGGTTTCTTCAATGCACGGCGCGGCTCGCTGGAAAGTTTCCTGTATGACTGCCCGAGCGATAACAAAGTTGAAAACCAGCTGCTCGGACGGGCAGCCGCAGGCCAAACCAAAGTGCAGCTGGTGCGCCAATACGGCGGCTTTATCGAGCCGGTGCTGGCACCGAAAGACGGGCTGGCCGTAACGGTCGGCGGACGGGCGCAGCAAGCCGGGCGCGATTTTGCCGTAGCGGACAACGGCGTGTTGGTGTTCCACAATCCTCTGCCTTCCGGCGCAGAAATCCGCTGGCACGGTGGCTTCTACTTCCGCGTGCGCTTTTTGCAGGACACGCTGGATTTCGAGCAGCTTTATCAGGGGCTGTGGAGCGCGAAGAAAGTGGAGTTTCAGAGTGTGAAGCGGTAAAAAAACAACCGTGGTCGAAATGACTACGGTTGTTTTAGCTTTGCAGAAACTGCGTTTTCAGACGGCCTCAGCAGCGGACTTGCGCTACGTCGAACTGCGGCTTGGCCAGTTGGCCGTTACGGTACAGCCACGAAGCAACTTCCGGCCAAGAGTAAAGTGCGGAGTTGCTGCCGATACCGTACATCGGAGCCGGAAAATCCGTACCGCGCTGGCCGCGTGCGTAGTTTGACAAAGCGGCGCGTGAAAGGCCTGCACGGGCGGCCATTTCGCTCAATGTGGCAAAGCCGTTTTCCTGCAAAACCGCTTCTTGGAAACCGGCTTGGCGGATATTGTCCAAAGCACTTGAAACGGCGGCTTGGGCGCTTTCTGCTTCACGGTCAAATTCCAAATAAACGGTGTGATTGTGAAAACAGAGCAATGCGTCATCGCAACCGGCCTCAAACAGGCGGTCTTCAAGGTTTTCAGTATCGTGTGCAGCATCGCGGATTAAGATGGTGAAATGGTAGTTTGCCATTGTTCACTCCTTGCATTCGTTTACTTTGCGGCGGATTTGCTTAGCGTGGGTTTCCGGGCTTTTCGGTGTACTCCAAATGCTCATTTGGTGTTCGCTGTGGCCGCGCAAGCAGCGCAGGCGGCAGAACGAATGCGCCGATTTGCCGCTTGCAACCGCTTCCCAGCCGTGTTGTTCGGCATATTCAATGGCCGCGCGGATGTGTTTGTTCGGGTGTTTGCCCATAGGAAAATCCGTTTCGGTGTTTGGCAGGATTATATCAGGGCGTTTACAACTGTAAACACTTTTTCTTTTTGAGGGGCTTATGAAACAGGCAAACCGTGAACTGATTGAACTGCTGCACGGCAGTGAAACGTTTGTGATGGCGGATTTGTACACGCTCAAACTCAACAGCGGCAAGCTGCTGCGCTATACCGATGCCGATATGCCGGTTATATGGCAGGGCGAGCGTTTTGAGGCACATTCGGTCATCATCAAACGCGGGGCAACGCGGCTGACACGTGATTTGGAGGCGGACGGCAATGAGTTGGAAATCGCCGCTTTGCCGGAGCATACTTTGGAAGGCTTGCCCTTTGCCGAAGCAGTATTGGGCGGCGTGTTGGATGGGGCGACGGTTAAAATCGAGCGGGTGTTTTTCCGTGATTTTTCCGACGGGGCTTTTCAGACGGCAGTCGGTGCGGTCATTTTATTTGCAGGCCGCGTGTCGGACGTTTCCGGCAGCCGGAGTACGGTACGGGTAAGCGTGAAATCGGATTTGGAGCTGTTGAATGTTGCCAGTCCGCGCAATGTGTATCAGGCAGGCTGTATGCGGACTTTGTACAGCCCCGGCTGCGGCGTTAACCGCGCGGCGTTTACCGTAAACGGACGGGTAACGGCAAACAGCGCGAACAGCAACGAGCTGCTTTTCCGCAGCGACAAGCCGGACGGCTATTACGATCAGGGTGTAGTCGAGTTTACCAGCGGCAAAAACGCCGGGCTGACGCGCACGGTCAAAAGCCACGCGCAAGGCCGTCTGAATTTCGCCCTGCGGCTGCCGCATCCGCCCAAAGCAGGCGATGCATTCAAGATTGTGCCGGGGTGCAGCAAAACGATGGCAAGTTGTAAGGATAAATTCAACAATATCGTGCATTTCCGCGGCTTCCCGTTTATTCCGCACGCCGATACGGTGGTGTGAAAATGAATATACGCGAACAGATTGTGGCCGAAGCGGAAAGCTGGCTCGGTACGCCGTATCATCATGCGGCGGAAGTTAAGGGTGCGGGAACGGACTGCGGAATGCTGCTGGTGGCCGTGTACCGTACCTGCGGCGTGATTCCGGCCATCGACCCGCGCCCTTATCCGCAAGACTGGCATCTGCACCGCAGCGAAGAGCGTTATCTCGGCTGGGTGCGGCGGTTCGGACGGGAAACAGACAGTCCGCAGGCCGGAGACGTTGCTGTGTACCGCTTCGGGCGGACGTTTTCGCACGGCGGCATTTTGACCGGCACGGGCGAACTTATCCATGCCTATGTCGGGCGCGGTGTGGTGCGTGATGAATTGGACACGGCAGAGCTGGCCGGTCGGGACGTACGGTTTTTCAGTTTGATTGAAGATTAAGGCCGTCTGAATTTCAGACGGCCTTTTTGCGTGAGGTGGATATGGGCGGTAAGTCTTCTACGATTTCCAACAGCGAACAGCGGATTTTGAGTTTGCAGGTGCAGCAGTCCAGCCAAGGTCTGACGCTGCCGGTGGTGTACGGACGGGCACGGGTGGCCGGTAATCTGATTTGCTACACGGATTTTGTCGCCATCGAGCACCGTACCGAGCAACGCGCAGGCAAGGGCGGCGGCGGTACGAAGATGGTGGACATCAAGTACACCTATGAAGCCGCTGTGATGATGGCTTTGTGTGAGGGCGAAATCAAAGGCGTGGTGAGCGTTTGGCGCGATAAGGAGAAATTCCAAAGCGCGGCGCAGCTGCGTCTGAATGTGTACAAAGGCGGCCGCGACCAAGCCTTGTGGCCGCATCTGAAACAGGCCAAGCACGCGGACAAGGCGTTGAATTATTCGGGCACGGCTTATGTGTGCAGCCCGAATTACCAGCTGACCAACAGTGCGCAAATCTACAACCACAATTTCGAGGTGGACGGCAAGCTGGGTTATTCGGCGGATATTCCCGATGCCAATCCGCGCGATATTCTGGCCGATTTGCTGGCCAACGAGGAGTACGGCTGCGGTTTTCCGGCAGACAGTTTGGGCGATTTGGAAGTTTATTCGACCTACTGCCGCGCCAACGGCCTGTTTCTCAGCCCGGTGTTCAACGAACAGACGGAGGCGCACAGCAATATTGCGGATTTGTTGGAACAGACCAATTCGGCGGCAGTGTTCTCCGAAGGCCGTCTGAAAATCGTGCCTTACGGCGATGCGCCGGTATCAGGCAACGGCGCGTTTTATGTGCCGAATCTGACCCCGCTTTATGATTTGACCGATGACGATTTTATCGGCAGCAGCGACCCTGTTCAGGCGGAGCGTAAAACCAATGCCGATGCTTTCAATCAGGTAGAAGTCGAGTTTCTCGACCGCGCAAATGATTACAACATTGCCGTTGTTCAGGCCAAAGACCAAGCGAATATTGAACAGTTCGGCCTGCGCCCGAAAGATACCCTGAAAATGCACGGCATTTGCGACAAGAGCGTGGCGCAGCAGGTGGCGCAGCTGGTTTTGCAGCGTTCATTGTACGTCCGCAATGAATATTCTTTCCGGCTCGGCTGGAAATACATTCTGCTCGAACCGATGGACTTGGTGACGTTGACTGACAAGACTTTGGGCTTGGATAAAACGCCGGTACGCATCATTGAAATCGAAGAAGACGAAGACGGCGTTTTAAATGTAAAGGCTGAGGACTTTCCTTTCGGCACGGCTACGGCGGCCAATTATCCGAGCCAAGAAAGCAGCGGCTATGCGGCAAACTACAATATCGCGCCGGGCAATGCCCACGCGCCTGCCGTGTTTGAAGCACCGCTGCAACTGACCGGCGGCGAGCCGGAAATCTGGCTGGCAACCGGCGGCGGTGACAACTGGGGCGGCGCGGAAGTATGGGTATCGACCGACGGCGACAGCTATATCCAAGCCGGCGTTATCAGCAGCAAAGCGCGTTACGGCACGCTGCAAGGCCGTCTGAAAACAGGTGCGGCTTATGACAACGCCAATATTTTGGACGTGCAGCTCAATCATGGCCAACTGAAAAGCGCGAGTGAAGACGATGCACGTTCCAATTTGACTGCCTGCTGGCTGGACGGCGAGTTTATCGGCTACCAAACCGCCGATTTGAGCGGCGTATCGCGCTACCGTTTGAGCAAGCTGGTGCGCGGCCTGTACGGCTCGGACATCAACGCCCACGAAGCAGGCAGCGGCTTTGTCCGCCTTGACGAAGCCCTGTTCAAATACGGCTTCGATAAAAATTGGCTGGGCAAAACCGTTTGGATCAAACTGGTTTCGTTCAATGTATTCGGCAGCGGCTTGCAGGACATCAGCGAAGTACCGGCCTATCCTTACACGATTAAAGGCGCGCCGCTGGGGCAGGTGCAGAATCTGCGGCTGACTTCCGATTGGGCGTTCGGCAAAAACGCCTCAATCGCGTGGGACAAAACCGACGGCGCGGACAGCTACGATGTAGAAGTGTACGCCGCAACAAGCCAAACGCCGTTGCGCGTGATTGAGGGCTTGAACAGCAATATCTACACTTATTCCGCCGCCGATATGCAGGCTGACGGCGGCCAAACGCGCGATGTGGTGTTCAAAGTCCGCGCCCGTGCCGTAACCGGCAAAACCGGTTCGTGGACGCAGCTTGCCGCACGCAATCCGCAACTGAAAGCCTTGCAGGGTATTGCGCTGGAAAGCGGCTTGAACCAAGCGTTTTTCCAATGCACCGCGCCCGATGAAGAAGACTTCGCCGGTATCCGCATTTGGCTGTCGGAACAAGCCGCTTGTCCGGCAACAGACGGCAATTTGGCGTATGACGGCAAAGACACGTTTGTTACCCTGAACAAATGCGGCAAAAAACCGCTTGAATCAGGCAAAACCTATTACGTCCGCGCCGCCGGTTATGACAGCTTCGACAAAAACGGCCTCAATATCAGCAGCAGCGTAGCGTTTACCGTGTATGACGTGAACGCCGTTGCCAAAGATTTGAGTGAGAGCAATCTGGCCGCCGCACTGAAAGGCCGTCTGAATATGATAGACGGCAACGGCGCAGGCAGCGTGAATGCGCGTTTGCAGGACGAAGCCCGCGCCCGTGCATCAGCCATTACGGAGGAAGCAGGCAAGCAGGCGCAGGCTTTGCAGCGCGAAGTACAGGCGCGGACGGTGGCCATCGGCGCGGCGGCTGATGAATTTACCGCCAAATTGGGCGGCGAAATCGGCAAAGTGGGTGCGAAGTATGACGAAGAAGTCCGCAAGCTGAAACAGGCAGACCAAGAAGGGCTGCAATGGCGGCAGGCTTATGTTGCCAAAAACGACAAAGCCGTTGCCGATGTCGTCAAAAGCACCACCGTTTTAACGAACAACCTGTCTTCGCTGACGGAGCACTACAACCGCCTGCAAAGCAACTACAACGGCACAAAATCCAAACTGGAAAACTTGGAAACCAGCTTGGCAAACGGCACGCACGCAGTAGCCAGCAAGCTGAACGCCCTGCATACCGAGCACGGCAAAACCAAAGCCAACCTGACCAACCTGTCGCAATCGTTGAGCAACGGCACGCACGCGCTGGCACGCCGTCTGAACACGATGGAAGCCAAAGCGCAAACCACCGCAACCGAGCTTTCGCAGTTCAAAACCGCGCAAGCCGAAGCGGATAAAGCGCAAACGGCCGAAATCGACACCGCCAAAAGCGAAATCGGCAGCAACAAAGCCGAAATCGAAACGCTGAAAAGCACCAAGGCAGACAGTACGCAGGTAGTCGCCATCGCACGTAGCGGCCTTTCCGCCGAATGGCAGAGCGAAGCAACCAAAGCCCGCAATGCCGCCGTTGCCGCCGCCGCAAGCGATGCCCAACGCAAAGCCGATGCAGCAAAAACCGCCGCTGAACGGACGGCACAGGCGAAGGCCGATGCCGCCAAAGCACAAGCGAAAGCCGATGCTGCCACCGATGCCCAACGCAAGGCCGATGCGGCAAAAGCCGCCGCCGTACAAACCGCTTCCGCCGATGCACAAGCCAAAGCGGACGCAGCCAAACGCGCGGCAGAAACCGCAGCACAAGCCAAAGCCGATGCAGCCAAAGCGGCCGCGATTGCCGATGCCGCCGCCAAAGATGCCCTCTTAAAACAGCAGGCGGCGGCTGATGCACAAGCCAAAGCGGACAAAGCCAAAGAAGCGGCAGTTGCCGAAGCGCGGAAGATGGTCGAGCCGGTCGGTGCAAGAGTGGACAGACTGGAACAGACAAGCGTTACCCGCACACAGGCCGAAGCACTTGCGGAGGAAAAAATCCGCGCCAAATTCCAAAAACCCGATACGCGCAACGACAACCGGCCGCCGTCTTGGTATTGGGAGAACTATCCGCGCCAAACCGCCTCAGAGTTTAAAACTGCAAGGGCTTTGGGATTGGGCGGCGGTTTCTGCGTTTTGGAAACCAATGTTCCGTGGGGCAATGCCTCCGGCGGTGCGATTACTCAGACTGCCTATAAGGACGACGGCACGGTGCAGCGGCGCAAGTCCGATACCGCACACACCTACGCCAACGGCGTGTACACCTACACCCGCGATACCTGGACGGAGTGGGTGCAGGACGAAACCGTCAAAGGCGCACAGGCCAAAGCCGATGCGGTCAAACGGATTGCAGACGAAGCAGCCAAGATTGCCCGCAAAGCCGAAGCGGATTTTAAGACGTTTACGAGTACCTACACTTCCGACAAGGAGGCCGCCGCCCACCGCGAAACCGAGTTGAAAGCCAAAATCGCCAACATCAAAGGCGGGCGGAACTACTTGGAAGACAGCGGCTTCACACGCGGCCTGTTCGGCTTTTCTCAGGGAGCAACCAACGGCAGCGCAAAAGTTTCAGACGGCGTTGTAACCATTACCTCACCGACAGCAACTTGGCGGCAATGGCAGATTCACGGCAAAGCAGGCAGCCGCGCCAATAATGCCAACTCATCTGCCGTGCTGGAAACATTGCAGGCAGGCGAAACCTACACCTTGTCGTTTTGGGCGCGCGCCGTATCGGGCAGCCCGCGTATTTGGACGCGCCTGCGCGAAAACCGTACCGGCGGATTGGGCACAGTCGAGCAAATGAGCTTTGATGTTACGCCTACCCGTGACTGGCAGCGTTTTGAGCAGAGCTTTACCGTTACTTCCGATACCGCCAAACACGATTTCTGGCGCGTGATTTTGGCGACCAGTGATGTCGGTACGGTTGAGTTCAAACAACCGATGCTGCAACTGGGCGTACAGGCGGCAGACTGGCAGCCCGCACCGGAGGATATTTCCGCCAGCGTGAAAACGGTGTCGGATGCACAGGTGCGGGCGGACGGCAGGGTAAGTGCGATGCACACTTTGCAGGTCAATGCCAACGGCCATATCGCCGGTATCGGCTTGCAGAGTGATATTGAAGCAGGGCGAGCCGTGTCGCGGCTGATTTTTCAGGCGGACAGGGTGGGTTTTGCTTCGGGCAATCTGCAAACATTCCCGTTTACGGTGGACACACAGCGCAATCAGGTGGGCATTGACGGCACAATGATTGTGAACGGCAAGGCGGTTATTGACCGCTTGGCCTCAGGCGATATTGTCGGCGACAAAATCAAGGCAAACAGCCTGAATGCCAACCGTTTGACAGCCGGAAGCATTACTTCGCGAGAGCTGAAAGCAGGCGCGGTTACGGCGGATAAAATCTCTGCAAACGTGATTACAGGCAATCACATTGCCGCAGGGCAGAGCTTGCGCTCGCCGTCCATCAACGCAGGCAGCATCAACGGCGGCAATATCAATATCGGCAACGGGCAGTTTATGGTCGATAACAACGGCGTGATGACCGCCAACGCAGGTGTGTTCAAAGGGCGGATTGAGGCGGAGGACGGTTTTTTTAACGGTACGGTTCGCGCCGATAAAATCGAAGGCGATGTGTTGAAAGTGTTGCGGATGCGGCGGACGATTGAGGGAGGAACCGTTTCGTATTCCCTTGCTATTCCTGCTGCCAAGCGTGCTTTGATGTTGAAATTGGACGATTTTAAGTTCCTGCTTCCAGACGATCGGTACACCCGAATCAAAGTGATGATTAACGAGTTGCTCTATCGTGAGTTCGGCGGAGGTAGAGGTAGTGTCACAGCTATCACCCCTTGGCTTCCTTTTCCAGCAAATCAAGAGATACGTCTGGAAATCACAGCAAATCCGGTCTCAGAGCACGGTTTGCTGCTCGGTGATGTTTACTCAGCCGGTTATCCAACGGTTTCTGTGCGCTTTATGGACGACAGCGACCCTGTAATGCAGTCGTTGAATGGAGATTTGGTATGGTTGAAAGTGCCTGCTTCCAAACTTATCCATATCGAATATGTGGCGGCGGGAGCAATTTATTGGCTTCCTCCCGATATTTACGGCATAAGAACGGCAAATGGCGGGGTTCACGGTTTGAGTTTATATAGCCGCTACGGTTTGATGTATCAACACCCGTCAACCAGTAAGGGGCGAAAGTGGACACATCTATTTGCCGTGCCAGAAACATTGAAAGCCAACATCCCGAAGGTTTTAGTGGATAGCCTCGAAGTTTTAACTTGGAGAGGTCGAATTTTTTAGCCGTCTGTGAAGACAGCAAAACGCCGCGATGGCTGGAATCATCGCGGCGTTCTTACATTAACTTAGTGAAAGTAAGCTAATGAATGAGCAAGATTATAGCAAATCGAAAATTATCCTGCATCCTTTGAAAGGACTGATTATGGAAACCGTATCCAGCCCCTTTATCCGTTTCGCCGTGGGTGCATCTTTGCTGATGCTTTCCTTTGGTGCAATGGTTTATATGATACTTTCCGCATTTACTTAACCGCCGTCTTTTCAGACGGCCTTTTTTACACCTGAAAGAAAGGAAACTTTATGTCTAAGCAACAAGAAACCGCCGTTGAGACGGCAAACGAAGCAGTAGAAAACCGCGCCATTATCGCGCTGAAACTGGAATTGGAAGACGAGCAGACCGGCGCGTTGTCCGATTACCACGTTTTGGACAGCTACTACGTCAGCAAATCCGGCGGCTATGTGCAGGCGACTTTTGCGACTTATGTATCCGAGCGCGCATTCAAACGCGGCCTGCACCCCGTATCGAACCACATCGCCGTCACCGCGCAATCCCTGCCGCCGCAGGGCGAAGATTTGGAGCAATGGCTGTACGGCTTGGCCGCAGGCGAAGAGTCTGCGCTGGCCGGTGCGGAAGCGGTTTACGCCTAAACGCAAGGCCGTCTGAAAAGACGGCCTTTTGTATGAGAGGACAAAATGGTGAAAGAAACTGTTGATTTGGCCAATCTGCCGGAAATCGACCTGCGGCTGTATCGCGGCGATTCGGCGGTATTGGAGTTTGAAGTAAACGATGCAGCGGGCGTACCGCTGGCACTTGGCGGCGCAAGCATCACGATGCAGGCGCGCAGGGATACCGGCAAGCCGGACACGCTGTTTTCCCTGTCGTCGGCAGGCGGTGAAATTACGTTTTCAGACGGCCTTATCCGTATCGGCTTCACTGCGCCGCTGTTGCAGACCGCCACATGGCGGACGGCGGTTTACGATGTTGAAACCGCATTTGCAGACGGCCGTCGTTACACACTTTGGCGCGGCTGCGTCGAGCTGGTACACGATGTCACGAAAGGAAACCCGTGAAAACCGCTACCGTTTCCGCCCCTAAGCGTGCACGCGTTTTCTTGAAGCAGCAGACCGCACCGGTGAAAGTCAGCGTCAGGCTGGTGCAAACCGTGGCCACGCAGCCGTCCGATACGCTGCCAGAAACCTCCGGCCTACTGGCCGTCATCCAACACATTTTGCAACACGGATAGAAAGGAAGTTTGATGAGCGAAATCATCCAATCCCTCAAAACCATTGCCCGCCGTGTTTTTGAAATCGGCAGCAAGCAGGGCGATTTGAACAGCCTGCAAACCGACAACAAAACCGACTTTGTGGCCGCCCTCAACGAGCTACACGCCCGTCCGAGCAGCGGTCTTACAGAAGAACGCGCCCGTGAAATCGCCCGCGAAACCGCGCAAGGCGAAGTATCCGCCGAAATCGGCAAGCTGACCGAAGGCGCGAATGAGGCATTAGATACCTTCAAGGAAATCGGCGACAAATTGAAGTTAGGCGACGATGCAGCCGCTGCCGTTTTAGAAGAAATCGGCCGCCTGAAAACCCGGCTCACAGCATTGGAGGCCTATACCGGTATCGCCGAGAAAGACGAATTGAATAACACCGTAACCCGACTGCTGAACGGCAGCGAACAATAAGGAGCTTGAAATGGCAACCGCAAAACCTAAACAACCTACATTAACCCAAATCGTAAAGACTGCCGCCGAGCGTTTGATTGAAGTATTGGAAAAACAGCTCAACCACGATAAGCGGATTGAGGCTTTGGAGGCGAAAGAAACGCCTGCCTCTGCCGGCGTGACCATCTTAAACTACCAAGCCACCTTCCCAGAGCTGCTGTCAGACTATACAGGCACGATGCAGGTTAAGTGCCATGTGCCGTCTGAATATGTCGGCAAGCTAGGAATGGTCAATGGTCGTTTTCAGTCACTTGAAGCAGTCTATGAACAGTGGATGAGTCATGGCAATAAATTTCCCATCGTCGTCTTTGATGGCAAGGAAGTGTCAGCGGCGGGCAATGTCGATGCCAGCAGCATCATCAGCGCGTGCGACTACACGATTGCCAAGCGTCGAGAACAGCTGATGGTTGCCAAAGCTGCCAAGCTGGGCTGCACTTGGCAAGAAACGGCTGCAACCATCGCCCAAATTCCCGGCGTTACTCGAGCTTATTGGGAATACCCAAACAATCCACTGAAGCTTGCCGAAATCATTGTCCGCGACCACCAAAACAACTTTGGCTACTTGTCGCAGGACGACCAAGCGCGCGTGACGGCATTTGTCAGTGAGTTTAACGACTTTTTAAGCAAAGCCGACAGCATCGAGGACGACCCGCAGATTCTCGAGCAAATCGCTGAGTTGCAAGCACTTAAAGCCCAATATCAATAAAGGGGAATGATTAAACAGGCCGTCTGATTTTCAGACGGCCTCAACTATTACAGAAAGGGCAAAAAATGCCGGTAAACAGTTCAAACACGGCAGGTTTGGTTTTAAACGTAGGCACAGTAGGCATTTCCGGCTGGCTGTTCGGAATGCCCGTTGAAGCCCTGATTTTGGGCGGCATTGCCGGAGCCGTTGCGCACGGTTTGGGCAAGTCGGACAACAATCCCGCGCTGGCCGTCTTGGCTTCCGTGATGCTGGCAGGCTCGCTTTCGCCGTCTGCCGGTTACTACATCGCGCAATACACAGGCTTGTCGGAAGACTTCCTGCGCGCGCCCGTACCCGTCATCATCGGCGGCGGCTGGACGTGGGCTTGGCCGCTGGTTTCGCGCCATCTGCGAAGCTGGATAGACGGCTTTTTGGCCAAATTCACCGGAGGCGCAAAATGAACGCTTTGAATTATCTCAACCTCGTTTCCGCCGCCGTGATTTTCATCTATTGCTGCTACCGTTTGGGGCGCAAACAGTTTGAAGTGCAAAACCTCGAATTGTGGGCGCATACCGGCCTGATCGGCGGCGCGATTACGATGTTCACATACAGCCTGCAACACGCCGTTATCTGGCCGCAGGCAATGTTCAACGCCTCCGTTGCCCTGTACGTTACCTTGCTGACCGTCTGCCGCAAACGCAGCGAAGCGGTAAAAACAGGCAAAACGTGGGCATTCGACCGCGTAAAAACGTGGATTGCCGGGCTGAAAACACGGGCTTGAATGCCCGATTTTTTACGGCCGTCTGAAAACGAACAAGTAAGATTTGCTTACAAGTTCATTTTCAGACGGCCTTTTTTACACAGAAAGGAAACTAAAATGACCCAATTCGTCTTAGGCACACGCAGCCTGCAACGCTTGCAGGGCGTACACCCCGATTTAGTCCGTGTGATTAAGCGCGCGATTGAAATCACGCAAATCGATTTTGCCGTCAACGAAGGCCTGCGTACCCTCGAACGGCAGCGGCAGCTTGTCAAAACCGGAGCCAGCCAAACCCTGAACAGCAAGCATTTGAAGCAGCCAAGCGGCTACGGCCACGCCGTGGATTTGGTGCCGTATTTGGACACAGACGGCAACGGCACGCCCGAAATTTCTTGGCACTGGCCGCATTTCTACCCGCTCGCCGAAGCCGTCCGCCAAGCCGCCAAAGAGTTGGGCGTACGCATCCGCTGGGGCGGTTGCTGGGGCGTATTGAACGACACCGCCGCACCCGTGCAAGATTTGGTTGCCGCCTACACCAACGCCCGCCGCCGCGCCGGTAAAAAAGCGTTTATCGACGGCCCGCACTTCGAGCTGGCCTGATGAAGCCCTCTGATTTTTACCGCCGCCAACTGGAAGAGTGGACGGAAAAAGCCCGTGAAGCCGCCAGACAAGGCGATTTGGCCGCCTTTGAAGCCGCTGAACGGGAACGCGAAACCTACCAAAAACTGCTTGAAGGCGGCGGATTGAAAGACGGGTAAGGCAAAGGCCGTCTGAATTTCATTTTCAGACGGCCTTTTTGCCCTGTGCTTTTGCACGGGGCTTTTTTATTGGAGTGTGCGATGAGTGATTTGGAAGCGAAAGTCAGAATCAGCGTTGAAAACGATACGGGCGACGGTTTTCGGGAGGCTGCGGAAAATGCAGGACGCGCGGCAACGGAAATCGAGCGCAGTATCGAGCAGACGCGCAATAAGCTGGAAGGGCATTTTGCGCAGATGCAGGAGCGTTTCAGCAAGGGGATTAAATTCGATACCGGCGGTTTTGCCGATTTGGAAAAGGCGGCGAGCGGTACGTTTTCGGCCTTGTCTGCGCAGGCGCAGCAGTGGTTTGCGGCCACGCGTACGCCGATGGAGCAGTTTGAGGCCAAGCAGAAAGAGTTGGGCAATCTGTTCAAATCGGGCGCGCTTGATGCGGAAACTTACGGCCGTGCGATGGACAAGGTGCGCGATGAGTATGCGAAAACGCTGCCGCCGGCGGAGGCTTTGAAGTTTAAGCAGAACGAGCTGGAACGGGAGTTTAAGCAGGGCAGTATCAGTGCGGCGGCGTACAGCGAGCGTTTGCGCGGTTTGGAGCGTGAATTTAAGGCGGCAACGGCTTCGGCCAATCCGCTGGCTTCGGTATTGGGCAATCTGCGCGGACTGTTTGCCGGTGCGTTTGCGGCGTTGAGTGTCGGCAGTCTGCTTCAGACGGCCGATGCGATGCAGTCGCTGAACAATCAGGTACGCAATACAACCAACACCACGCAGGAATATAAGGCGGCGCAGGAAAGTTTGTTGGATATTGCCAACCGTACAGCTTCGGATATTGAGGCGACAACGCAGCTTTATGTGAAAGCCAGCAATGCGATGTCAGGCTACGGTTACACGCAGCAGGATATTTTGAAGTTTACTGAGGCAACCAATCAGGCGATGATGATTGGCGGCGTGGCAGCAGAGCAACAGGCTTCGGCCTTGCTGCAACTGTCGCAGGCTTTGGGTTCGGGTGTATTGCAGGGCGATGAGTTTAAATCGATTGCAGAATCTGCGCCGATTTTGTTGGACACGATTGCCGAATATATGGGCAAGAGCCGCGCGGAGATTAAGAAGCTCGGTTCAGACGGCAAGCTGACGGCAGATGTGATTGTGCAGGCTGTGTCCGGCAGTGCAGAGAAGTTTGCCGCACAGGCGGCGAAGATGCCTTTGCAGATGGGGCAGGCAATGACGGTTTTTTCCAATAATTGGAAGAAATTTGTCAATGATTTGATGAACGGCACGGGTGTAACGCAGGCTTTGGCGCGTGTTGTGAAGCTGGTGGCGGACAATCTGAATATTGTGATCCCGATTGT
>JAUNKU010000159.1 GCA_030532645.1 Neisseria sp.
GACGACCGCGTGAAATTCGTTTACCCGAACGCGCACCGTCAGGCTGACAACGGCGCATACCGCTCACTCGGCCGTACCGAAAGCCGTTAACAGCCCGCCCCTGGGTTATACGGAAAAAAGGCCGTCTGAATATTCAGACGGCCTTTTGTTATGCCTGCAACTGCGCTTTACCCAATTCGGTCAAATCGGCCTCGGTCGCACGGCCGGAAAATGCGGTTTCAAAATCATCCGGCGCGAAATCGGGCGGTGATTTGCCTTCAACAAATGCCGCCCATTGGCCGCTCAGATAGGCTTCGTTTTTCGCACAGCGCGGCGCAACGCCGATGTACATCACATTGCTGTCGAATTCGCCCAGATGTTCGGCCTCCACCGAATGCACCACGTCGCAATGCCAAAACACGCAATCGCCGGCTTCCATATCGGGAATCGGGCATTCTGCGTCCAACAGCAGCTGGTGCCATTGCGGAAACACACCCAGCGCGCGCTTCGGTTGTGCGCCGCAAAAATCGTCTTCCGGTACGTCATCCTGCAAGGCGCGCAGCAGAATATAGCTCATTGCATCGGCAATCGGCACCAGTTTCAGCGTACCGCCCCGGGTGCGCTGCGGCGAAAGCGATGTCCAGCCTTGGAAAGTACGGAAAACCGAGGCATTGGCTGGCGAAGGAATTTCGCGCACTTCGGTGCGGCCGTCGCCGTCAAACGGGTTGTAATCGCGCCAGTTGCCGCTGAAAATATGGCGGTACACATAGCGGAAATTGTCGTCCAGCCAACGCTCGATGGTGCCGCTGTCCACGTGCGGCGACAAACCCAGCGGCTTGGATTTCGGCGGCCGGCGGCGTACGCGGTCGGCATAGGAAACAATGTTTTCAGGGTCGAAATGCTGTTTGCCGCCCGATTCGGTTTGCCACAAGCCGTTCAGAAAACATTGCACCTCGCGCATTCTTGCGTCCTGCCGCGCTTCGACCTGCGGTTTGCTCCAATACACGCCGTAAATCTGCGGTTTGCCCTCATTCAGCGTACCGAAATAATGATCTTCGGCGGCGTTTTTCAAGGCTTCTTCAAAACGGTTGTTTTCCAGATAATCGCCGATATCGCGGTTCCACTGCTCGGCACGCGCCCGATCGAATACGCCTTTCACCACCACGCAGCCGCGTTTGCGGATTGCTGCTTTCTGCGCTTCGCTGATGTTGCCCGCCATCATTTCGTCTGCCTGCAACACCGGCACAGGATTGCCGCCGGCAGCACGAACGGCTTGGATTTCCGCCACTTGTGCAGCAATATGTTCGCGCACTTCTTCAAACACGCGCCGGTAGTCGGGCAACGCTGCTTTCAGCTTGCGCTTAGTCTCGCGGATGGTTGCGCCGACATCTGCGGGCATTTCCATATTCGCCATATTGTTCTCCCGATGGGTTCTCAAACCGAAAAGCGAAACATACAAAATCGGCACGGCTTTGCAAAGACAAGGCCGTCTGAAAAACCGAAAGTTTGACATTGCCAAACTTTTCCCGTTTTCAGACGGCCTTTTTGCCGCTCAAACGCTCAATACGCCGCCGCCCACGCTTTCGCCAAAACCGCCCATTCGTGCAAACGCGCCTGCGGCAAACGTTCCGCCGCACCGGCTACGGCGATACCGGCCACAATACGGCCTCCCGAAAACAAAGGCAGCGCAAAAGCGTGCAAACCGGCTTCCGATTCCGCCAAATCCAGCGCGTAACCGCGTTCCGCAACGGCTTTCAGTTCGGCATTCAAACCGGCAGGCAGCTTTTCCGCGCGGCGCAGGCTGCGCAGCATTTCGGGCAGAAAGGCGAGAAATACTTTGCCCGTAGCCGAAGTGGTCAAACCTTCGCGCCGACCGCGCGGGCTGACGCCTTGAAAATAGCCGCCGCCCACCACATCGATATACAGATATTCGCGCGTCCCGCACGGCACGGCCAAGTAAACCGCCTCGCCGCAATGCGCGTGCAGGCGTTCGGCCAGAGGACGGAAACGGTGGCGCAAAGCTTCGTCTGCATTGTCCAGCGACTGCGCCAGCTCGCGGAAACGCAGCCCCAAAACATACGCCCTGCCCTCGCGCCCGACATAGCCCAGCGCGCACAAAGTATTCAGCAGGCCGTGCAAAGTGGCTTTGTGCAAACCGCTTTCTGCCGCCAGCTCCGCCAAACGCGCTTTACCGCCTGCCGCGGCAATCCGTTCCAAAAGATACATCGCCCGTTCGACCGATTGGATATTTCTGCTTTCGTTTACCATCTGCCTACTTTTCCGCACCGGCCGCAGTCTTGGTTTTCAGACGGCCTGATTGTTTCAATACAGGAAACATTAAATATACAAAAACGGTATTTATCAAACTCAACTTAATCTATATCATTCGCTTCATCGGTTCAGCACTATCTGCTGACATTTATTTGAAACGCTTCACAAACATTATTTACAAAATTATTTAAAGGAAAAAACAATGAAAAAAATGATCTCAACCGCCGCTTTGCTGTTTGTTTCTGCTTTTGCCGCCGCTGAAAGCGGTTCGCCGATGCCGGAATGGAACCACGCAAACGATTCCGGCCCGATTACCGGTTTACAGGAAGTGCAATATCAAGGCGTAAAACCGACTGCGAAAAATGACGACCGCGTGAAATTTATTTACCCGAACGCGCACCGTCAGGCCGATAACGGCGAATACCGTCCGCTGCGCCGCACCGAAAGTCACTAAGCAGCCCGCGCTCCTCCGGAGGCCGTCTGAAAACCGAATGTTTCCGCTTTGCCGGAGCGGCCGTTTTTCAGACGGCCTTTTTCCGCCTGCACAGGCGTTTACATTTCTTTGC
>JAUNKU010000160.1 GCA_030532645.1 Neisseria sp.
TATAGTGTAAAAACTTTATGGCGGAAGAAGGTTTGTGCGATTGCTTGCGCGGTTTGTTGTGGCGGAAATAATGATGCTGTTGTCGGAGTTGAACGTTTTTATCGGATTGTTAAACAGTCGGGGAAACGGGCGGATACTCGGCACAGGCCCGAGTATGACAGAATGAAATTGATGCCTTTAACCGTTAAAGCCGCGTTTTCAGACGGCCTTTTATGCGGGCAAACGGCAAAAATAGCGCGGCAGCAGCGCGGGATTGTTCGGATTGTCGGCAAACTCGTTCAAGGCCGTCTGAAAAGTGCGCTCGGGTGGCAGAATGATGTGCGGCAGGTTTTTGACGATATACAGCTGCTCGACGGCAACGGCCTGCTGTTCCATATTGAGGGCGGCAAACGGCAAGGAAGGGGCATCGGGCGGAATACGGTAGGCGGCGCGGCGGAAATAGCCGCCCTGTACCGCCAGAATCAGGCCGCCTAGCCAAGGTTTGTAGCCGTTCTGCCACTGCCAAACGTGCGTTAATTCGTGTATCAGCCACAAAATCTGCGCGTCCGAACCGCAGGCGAAATCGGCGCTGCAATGCCGTTGCGGAAAGTAAATCCGGCCGCGCGGCGCACAGGCGGCACTGAGCGGTAATACCGGGAAGCCGCTGCGGATACGCACGGCAGCATAGTCCAAAGAATCGGCAAATACCGTTTGCGCGGCGGCGGTTTCGGCAGCGGTCAGCGTGCGAATGACAGGCAGTCGGGTATTCACGGGCGTTGCTTTCTGCGCTGCCATTTTTGCGCGCTGCGGATTTTCCATACCGCCAACACGGCGAAATAGCCGATAAAGGCCAAAGTGCCGCCCAATACGGGTACGCCGACCAAGAGCGGTTTGCCTGCACCGGCCAGCCACGCCGCCCATTCCTGCCACCACGCGCCGTCAAAGCCGGGAAAATCCAGCGCGGCAGCCGGATTGATGCCGAGCAGCAGGCAGCCGATGCGGTAGGCCAGATAATAGAGCGGCATATAGGTTATCGGATTGGTGTAGAGCGTGGTGAACACGGCAACGGGCAGATTGGTACGCAGAAAATAGGCAAAAATCAGTGCGCCGAGCATTTGCGTCGGGCCGGGAAATAGGCCGCAAAACAGGCCGACTGCCACGGCTTTGGCGGCAGAACGGCGGTTCAGCGACCAATACGCGCTGTGGTTGAAATAGGGCGCGAGCGGCGCGGTAAAACGCGAAGAGAAAATCTGTTCGCGCGAGGGCAGTGAAAAACGGCCGGTTTTCTCAGGCATATTTTTTATGGCGGATTTGAGCGGAAAACGGCTATTGTAGCGCAGATTGCGCGTGCGGCACGGTTTGCAGAGGTTTTGCGGAGATAAAGTTTGTTCGGAAGGGTTAAAGAAGCAAGCATTCGGGCGGTGCTTGGTTTTCAGACGGCCTCAATTCACGCAAGGCAGTCTGAAAACAGAGACTGGCAGTAATCAGCGGCGGAAACGGCAGTTGCAATGTAAAAAAATGCCGGAAAAGCGGTTGCGCCGTGTAAAGGATGGGAAAGAGCACAACAGCAGCTTGCACCTGCCTGCTCGGGCGGTTAGAATACGCCGTTTTTAGAGTAGAGTATCTATTCTATATCAAATTCTGACAGAGCCAATACATCAAGGAAACGCTATGACTACCTTCGTTCCCCAAAACAGCTATACCAAAGAAGAACTGCTTGCCTGCGGCAAAGGCGAGCTGTTCGGCGCAGGCAATGCCCAGCTGCCGCTGCCGAATATGCTGATGATCGACCGCATCGTCAGCATTAGTGCAGACGGCGGCAAATACGGCAAAGGCGAAATCGTGGCGGAGTTGGATATCAACCCCGATTTGTGGTTCTTCGGCTGCCATTTCGAAGGCGATCCGGTAATGCCGGGCTGTTTGGGTTTGGACGCAATGTGGCAGTTGGTCGGCTTTTTCTTGGGTTGGACCGGTGCGCCGGGACGCGGCCGAGCTTTGGGTTGTGCCGAAGTGAAGTTTACCGGCCAAGTTTTGCCGAAAAACAAAAAAGTTACTTACCACATCCACATCAAGCGCGTGATGAACAGCAAATTGGTACTGGGCATTGCCGATGCGGAAATGTTGGTGGACGGCCGTAAGATTTACGAAGGCAACGGCTTGCGTGTCGGCTTGTTTACCAGCACTGAAGATTTTTAATGTGAAGGCCGTCTGAAAGCCGAAGCTTATACGAAGCGAACACGATTGAAGCGGTTTTTGCTCCGCAGAGGGCATTAGCCGAGACCGGGCAGAAAATCCGTTTTGTCCGTTTTAACTTCTTCACTTTGCAGAAACTGCGCTTTTCAGACGGCCTTTTGTGCCTTTCCGTATGCCAAATGCGCCGAAAGTGCGCCAAAATCAGGAGAAATTTATGAAACGCGTTGTCGTAACCGGCATCGGCATTGTTTCCAGCTTGGGCAATAATGTCCGCGAAGTGCTGGAATCGCTGAAAAACCTGAAATCCGGTATTGCATTCGAGCCGGTGTATCAAGAAATGGGTATGCGTTCGCACGTTGCGGGCAATATCAAAATCGACCCGAAAGAACATATCGACCGCAAAATCCTGCGTTTTATGGGCAATGCCGCCGCGTATGCCTATATTGCGATGAAAGAGGCGATTGAAAATGCCGGTTTGACACCGGAACAGGTTTCCCATATCCGTACCGGCATCGTTGCCGGCAGCGGCGGTGCATCATCGTCTGCACAAGTCGAAGCCGCCGATACGCTGCGTGAAAGCGGTATCAA
>JAUNKU010000161.1 GCA_030532645.1 Neisseria sp.
TTGTTTGATAAAAACAACCCATTCATTCAAAAGGAAAAAATAATGAAGAAAACTTCTCTGATTGCTTTGGCCGGTGCGCTGGCGCTGTTGGGTTCGAATGCAGCAATGGCCGACAGCAAAATGCCGTCCAAACCGGCTGCCGAGGCACAAAAAGCCAAAGAAGGCGCTTGCGGCGAAGGCAAATGCGGTGCGGCAGGCAAAGTTAAGAAGAAAGCCGGCGAAGGTAAGTGCGGCGAAGGCAAATGCGGCGCAAAATAAGCGGTATAACAGAGTAAAGGCCGTCTGAAAAAATGCTTAAACCGAACGCTGAACCGAACGGAAGCAGGCTCGGAAAACCTGATATTCAGACGGCCTTTGCTGTTTGCCTTATCTGTTTTAATTCGATGTGAACAATCTGATTGCGGCGGATAAGGCAAGCGGCAATTTTTGCATAAAGGACGAAATGATGAACACGCTGCACGGCGCAGGTTTGGGCTACAAACGCAGTATGGCCGACGATTTTCTGGCTTTGGATAAGGCCGTTTCGCCGATTGAGTTTATCGAAATCGCACCGGAAAACTGGCTGCGTATGGGTGGCGCGGCGCGCAAAAAATTTGATGCGGCGGCAGAACGTTTTCCGCTTGCCTGCCACGGATTATCGCTTTCTTTGGGCGGGCAAGATGCTTTGCAGCTGGATTTTCTTCAACAAATCAAAGCTTTTTTGCGCGAATACCGTATCGGCTTTTTTTCCGAACATTTGAGCTATTGCAGCCATCACGGCCATCTTTACGATTTGCTGCCTTTGCCGTTTACCGAAGAATCGGTGCGCCATACTGCCGCGCGTATCCGTACGGTGCAGGACATTCTGGAAATGCAGATTGCGGTGGAAAATACTTCGTATTATGCACACAGCCCGCTGGCGGAAATGGACGAAGTGGATTTTCTCAATGCCGTTGCGCGCGAAGCGGATTGTGCCATTCATTTGGATGTGAACAATGTCTATGTGAATGCGGTAAACCACGGCATTGTGCAGCCGCGCGATTATATCGACCGCGTGGATTTGGCGCGTGTCAGCTATATGCATATGGCCGGACACGACGAAGAAGCAGCCGATTTGCTGATTGATACGCACGGCCAGGCGGTGTGCGATGCGGTGTGGGATTTGTTTGCCTATACCTGTATGCGCCTGCCGCACAGCGTACCGGTTTTATTGGAACGCGACAGCAATTTTCCGCCGTTTGCCGAGTTGGAAGCGGAAGTCGGCCGTATTGCCGCGATTCAGAAAAAAGCAGAGGAAATGAGAAATGCCGCAGCCTGAACAGACAATGAGCAGCGCGGCATTCCAAGCGGCGCTAGCGGATTACGCACGCAATCCCGAATTGCCGCCACCACCGGGTATTGCGCCCGAACGTTTGGCGGTTTATGCCCGTTTGCTGCGTAATAATATCAACAGCTTTCTGGACTTGTGTTTCAGCGACAGCCAAAACTTCGCCGATGAAACTTTATGGCAGGATTTGTGCCGCCGTTTTTTGGCAGAAGCCGCGCCTGAGTCGCCGTTTTTCAACGATATTCCGGCGCAATTTCTGGCTTTTGCACAGCAGCAGAGCGGCGCAGCGCGTTTGCCGGAAAATGTATTGGCGATGATGCAGTTTGAAACCGATTTGCTGCACGCCGAAACCGCGCCTGTGCCGCAAAATGCGCTGTTTTCAGACGGCCTTTGGCTGCCGGAAACCGCTTTGGCGTTGTCGCCGGCGGCACGGCTGCGCCATTATGACTGCGATTTTGTCAGCAGCAGTTTGGCGCATTTTGACGACGAAGCCTGCACAGTGCTGACGTGGCGCGGACTTGACGATGAAGTGTATTACCGCCGCTTGGCTGATACCGAAGTGTTTCTATTGGAACATTTCTCCGCCCAAAACGACAGTTTGGCTGCATTGGCTGCTGCGTTGCAGGAGCTGACCGGCAGCGACCGCAGCGAATGGCTGCAAACCGAATTGGCCGCTTGGCTGGAAGCCGGCGTGCTGGTTTTTGCGGAGGCGTAATGGAGCAATTCAAACAGCTTCTGGCCGCCGTGCGCCCCGATGTGCTGCGTTTTGCCCGAATCCAGCTGCGCGATGAAGATTTGGCTGAAGATATGGTGCAGGAAGCCTTGGCGGCCGCCATCGGCAAGCGTGAACAGTTCCGCAGCGATTCAGGGTTGAAAACGTGGGTAATCAGCATTTTGAAAAACAAAATCCGCGATCATTTCCGCAGCCTGAAAAACACTGTCAGCTTAGACGAATGGCAGGAAGACAACGGCGGTATTGAAGCAGCGTATGCAGACAGCTTCGACAGCAGCGGCCATTGGCTTGCTTCGTCTGCGCCGCAGGCTTGGAATGCCGAACCGGAAGTGTTTACCGGCCAGCAGGAGTTCCGCCGTGCTTTGGAAAACTGCCTGCACGGCTTGCCGCAGGATACGGCGCGGATTTTTTATCTGCGCGAAGTGATGGGAATGGAAGTGGACGAAATCTGCGCCGAATTTTCCATCAGCCGCGACAACTGCTACGTTATCCTTCACCGCGCACGCAACGGTTTGCGGCATTGTTTGCAGCACCGCTGGTTTGATTATCAGGAGTAAGAAATGTTGAAATGCAAAGAAGCCTGCTCGCTGCTGTCGCAGTCGCAAGACCGGCCGCTGACTTTCCGCGAACGCATTACGCTGCGTCTGCATCTGCTGTTTTGCGTCCACTGCCGCCGTTACCGCAAACAGCTTGACGTGATTCGGGAAAGCGTACG
>JAUNKU010000162.1 GCA_030532645.1 Neisseria sp.
TCTGCTGGAAGGTACGGCAGATGCGGCTTATCACAACGTTGAACAGGCTTATAAAAGCAGCAGCAATACCGCTCTGATGCTGTGGAAAAACTGGCAGCGCTTTATTCAGACGGCCTCTGAGCAAAACCTGAAAATCGAGTTTACCGACCAAGCCCCGCCCAAAGTCGCACACCGCATTTCAGACGTGCCGCCTGTACCTTATCAGGCCAAAAGCATTCCCGAGCGCAGTTTTCAATTTATCCGCCAAACCAGCTTCACCGGCCTGACGCGTAATCTGCCGCACCAAGCCGCTGCGGAAGAAGACAATCTCTTGCCCGCAATGGATACCGCCGAAACCGCCGCTGCGATGCCGTCTGAAAATACCGCTGCCACAGCGGCAGTCGCTGAAGCGGAAAGCGCAGACGAATACAGCATTTTCCATTTTCCGCGCGGCGCAGCGGCCGGTGTCTGCCTGCACGAATTATTGGAACACGCCGATTTCGCCCGTCCGGCTGCCGGACAGCAGGAAGCCTTTGCCGGCATTTTGCAGAAACACGGTTTCGACAGCATCTGGCTGCCGGCCGTATCGCAAATGACCGACACCGCCCTATCCGTACCGCTGCCGGACGGCTTGACGCTGGCGCAAACGCCGCCCGAACGCCGTCTCAGCGAAATGGGCTTTCTGATGAAAATGCAGGATTTCGACTTAGGCCGTCTGAAAAAACGGCTGGCACAAAGCCGTCTGCCCGAAGCCTGCCTCCAAGCCGCCGAAGCACTGGATTTCGACACACTCAACGGCCTACTCAACGGTTTTATCGACCTGACCGTGCTGCTTTCAGACGGCCAAGCCTGCATTATCGACTACAAATCCAACCATCTCGGAATGAGCGCCGCCGACTACCACACAAGCGCGCTGGATAATGCTGTTGCCGCCCATCATTACTACTTGCAGGCGCTGATTTACGCCATCGCCGCCGCCCGCTATTTCGCCTCGCGCAAACGGCCGCTGGATACGGTACATATCCGCTACTATTTCCTGCGCGGTCTGAACAGCGGTACAACAGACGGCATCTGGGCTTGGGATATTCCCGTCGGCGATTTGGCCGAATGGCTGTAAACTTACTCGGAAAATGATTTGAAACCCAACGGTTGAAAAACAAAAAAGGCCGTCTGAAAACAGCATAGGTTTTCAGACGGCCTTTTTACGCAATTTATTTGAAATTACTTGAAATTCAGCACCGGCCAACCGAGCACTTGCGCCTCGGCGAGCAATACGTCATCGGGATTGACGGCAACAGGGTCGCTGACCACGCGCAAAAGCGGCAAATCGTTTTTGGAATCGCTGTAAAAATAACTTTTGCCGTAGCTTTCCAGCGTTTCGCCGCGTTCGGCCAGCCATTGGTTCAAACGGGTAATTTTGCCTTCTTTCAGGCTCGGAATGCCGATATAGCGGCCTGTGTAGCGGCCGTCCGCACCGGTTTCCAGCTGCGTGCCGATAATGTTTTCAATGCCGAAATGGCGGCAAATCGGGCTGATGATGAATTCGTTGGTCGAGGAAATCACCAGCAGCTCGTCGCCTGCCGCACGGTGGCTTTCCACCAGCATTTTCTGCATCGGCGTGATGTGCGGCAGAATATAGTCTGCCATAAATTCTTGGTGCATTTGCGCCAATTCTTCCGGCGAATAACGGCTCAGCGGCTCCAAATGGAAGGCGAGAAATTCGTCGATATTCAGACGGCCTTGCTGGTAGTCTTGATAGAATTTGTCGTTTTGCGCGCGCGTGTATTCCACGTCAACCAAACCTTTGGCCATCAGATACTGCGGCCAAGAATGGTCGGAATCGGTGTTGATAAGGGTGTTGTCCAAATCGAAAATAGCTAGGTTTTTCATACGGTTTCCTGTTGTTTGAGCAGTTGGCGCAAAAGCGGCAGGGTAATCGGGCGGCGCGTGGTGGCGGCGTAATGGTAGAGCGTGTCGAGCATCTGCATCAGGCTGTCCATATCGCGCTGCCAGTGGTTCACCAGATAGGGAAAAATTTCGGGGTCGAAATGGAGCTGGCGCGCTTCGGCCATTCCGGTCAGCGCTTCGATTTTTTCTTCGTCGCTCAACGGTTTGACATCGTAAATCAGGCAGTAGCCCATACGGGTACGCAAATCTTCGCGCAAAGTCAGGCGGCTAGGCGGCTGGTCGGCCGAGAGCAGCAGATTGCCCCGGCCGCTGTTGCGGAAGCGGTTGAAAATTTCAAACAATACGGCCTGCTCGGGCGGAGAAAGCTTGTCGGCCTGATCGACCGCAAGATATTCGACAGAAAGGGCTTTTTCGTCCAACTGCATACTCAGCGCATCAACGTAAGCGGCTTCTTTGCCCGCAGCCAGCGCCTGTGCCACCCACGCTTTGAGCAGATGGCTTTTACCCGAGCCGGTTTCGCCCCACACATAAACAAACTGGTCTTTCTGCTGTTGCAGCATATAAAGCAGCTCGGCATTGGAATGCCCGAGAAATTTGTCGAAGCTCGGATAATCTTGCCGTGCGAAATCAAAGATAAGCTGGTTCACCGATGTGCTCTGTTGTCGGAAAAGGGGTTATTGTACGTTTTTTTGCAACGGCTTTAAACCTTTGCAGGCTGTTTCGGCCAAGCCCCGGTAAAACAGCCTGCTCCCGATGAGCGGATACTCGGGAAGCAGGCTGTTTTGCAGCGTTTTCAAACCGGTTTATTTGGCCGGAACCGTGCCCATTCTGCGTTTGAGCGAAGTATGCGGTTCG
>JAUNKU010000163.1 GCA_030532645.1 Neisseria sp.
CGCGGCTGTTCGGACAAAAGGCCAGCGGCGGCAAAATCGAAGCTTTGATTGAGCGTGTGCTGGACGCGCATACCGCGCTGGCGCACATCCGTTCGTCCAAATCGCCGAAACCGGGTACGCTGCTGCAATTTGAAGGTGGCATTGAAGCGGAAATGGTAGAGCGGCAGGGCGAGCTGTTTGTATTGCGTTTTTCCGGCGGGCAGAGCATATATGAACTTTTGGAGCAAAATGGCCATCTGCCGCTGCCGCCGTATATCGAACGTGCCGCCGGTGCCGATGACGACAGCCGTTATCAAACCGTATATGCCAAGCATCAGGGTGCAGTGGCCGCGCCGACTGCCGGTTTGCACTTTACCGAAGCTTTATTGGCAACGCTGAAAAACAAAGGCGTGGAGATGACCGAAGTTACGCTGCACGTCGGCGCGGGTACATTCCAGCCGGTGCGTGTGGACAATATCGCCGAGCATAAAATGCACAGCGAATGGTATGAAGTGTCCGAAGAAACTGTGGCAAAAATCGAAGCAGCAAAAGCCGCCGGCAAGCGCGTGTGGGCGGTGGGGACAACTTCCGTGCGCGCTTTGGAATCGGCAGCGAAAAGCGGCCGTTTGCAAGCCGGTTGCGGCGATACCGATATTTTCATTACGCCGGGCTACCGCTTCCGCGTTATCGACCGGCTGATTACCAATTTCCATCTGCCGAAATCCACGTTGCTGATGCTGGTAAGCGCGTTTGCGGGTACGGAGGAAATCCGCTCGCTTTACCGGCACGCTGTTGCACAACAATACCGTTTTTTCAGCTACGGCGACGCAATGCTGTTGGGCAGAAAAGACGTTTAACAATAAAAAAGGAGAAAAAATGGAGTTGTTGTGGCCGGAGGGTCTGCTTGCCCACATTCGCGAAATCGATGAACACGCCGATTTCCAGCGCGATTATGCCGCCGCCAAGATTCAGACGGCCTTGGGCGAAATGTTGGCAGTATTTGCGCCGGAAGGTTTGAGTTTGCTGGAATTTCCGGACGGAAAAGGTGTGGAGAAAGAATTATCCGCATTGAAAAAAGCAGCCAAGGCGGAAATTTATTGGCACAGTGACGAGCGTGCGGAAAAGTTGGCACGCGAATTGGTGCAGTATTTTGCCGGTACGCTGGAAAGTTTTCAGACGGCCTTGTCGCCGGTCGGTACGGATTTCCAAAAACGCGCGTGGCAGGTTTTGCAGAGCATTCCTTACGGCGAAGTGTTGAGCTACCGCGAACAGGCCGAGCGGCTGGGCAATCCCAAGGCCGTCCGTGCCGTTGCCGCTGCCAACGGGCAAAACAAAATTTCCATTCTGATTCCCTGCCACCGCGTTATCGGCAGTAACGGCAAGTTGGTCGGCTATGCAGGCGGCCTGCACCGCAAGCAGGCTTTGCTGAATTTGGAACATTGCCGCTGCGTATTGTCGTTGGATTGAGCGGCAAACAATAAAATAGGCCGTCTGAAACCTGTGGTTTTCAGACGGCCTTTTGTTTCTTTTAACGGAAGGTCAGCAGCAAATCACGGAAGGCGTTCGGGTCTTTAATAAATGTCATCTCGCCTTCCTGCGGAAAGTGGAAATCCAGCAGGCGGGATACCCAGAAACGGATGCAGCCTGCGCGTTGCGCGGTCGGATAATAAGCACGTTCCGCTTCGCTCAGCGGCCGCACGCTTTCATAACCGGCCATAAATGCCGCAGCCAATTCCGCATTCAGCACATTTTCCGCCGTCCGAGCCCAGTCATTGACCGCAATCGCCAAGTCATACATAAAATTGCCGCGGCAGGCGTAGTAAAAATCAATAAAACCGGCTACCTGCGCGCCGTCCAGCAACACATTATCTTTAAATAAATCCGCGTGAATAATGCCCTGCGGTAGATGTTCGCCGGAGTGTGCGTCCAAATAAGCGATTTCCTCGCGCAGCAACGCTGCATCGCTTTCGTCCAAAACGGGATACAGCTTCTCCGCCGATTCTTTCCACCATTTGTCGTAACGCGGATTGTCCATTGTCATCGGAAAAGATTGCCCGGCCAAATGCATCTTGGCCAGCATCGCGCCCGTATTGAAACATTGTTTTTCAGACGGCCAGCCGGTATCCGAACCTTTCAGACAAGTAACCAAGCAGGCAGGTTTGCCCGCCAGTACCGCATCAAACGAACCGTCTTTCTTAGCAACCGGTGCAGGGCAGGCTACCCCGTTTTCGCTCAAATGCTGCTTCAACAATAAAAAGAAAGGCAGCTCGTGCTGCTGCAAAACCTCAAAAATCGTCAGCACATATTTGCCGGACGAAGTCGTTACAAAATAATTGCTGTTGGTTACCCCTTGGGCAATCCCGGTCAGCGAAACAAATTCTCCCAAATCATACTGCGCCAGAAACGCACGCATTTCATCATCGGAAACGCTGGTGTAAACAGACATACAGAACCATCCGCAAAAGCCGTTAATCGTAAACCGCCGTATCATAGCAAAAAATCAGCAAAACTGGGCGGATTGCGCGCATTTCGCTTCATATTTATATGTATGGTTGTTCGCCGTTTTTGTTATTAAGCAAATGATAGAGTCGGATAATGCTTACGAGCGGTTTCTATACTGAATTATTAGAAAGAATGCCGTCTGAAAATCAGTTGTTCCTAAAAAATCCGAAAACAACCGACACAAAATTTCCTTTCAGCTTAGCGGGTTGCCGATTTCTTAGCAAAATATTCGGTTTTAGGTGTTGACCTGTTTTGTTAG
>JAUNKU010000164.1 GCA_030532645.1 Neisseria sp.
ATATCGGCAATCAATAAGATAACGGCGGCAATCAGCCAAATCATAATGCGGCCTTACGGAAGAGGGGAAAAGGGGGATTGTAGCAGGAATATGCAGGGTTTTTGCCGGTTTGAAGCAATGTTTTTCAGCTTTCAGCCCCGCAATCCGTTCAAACAGAAGCAATATCAAAAAAGGCCGTCTGAAAAAGCCGAAAGATTTTTTCAGACGGCTTTGCAACACTTTCAAAGCCATTGTTAAGAATTGTTTACCTTCTAATCTGAAGTTTCTATAATGCGGCTTTTCCGCCAATATTTCTGAAACGAGGGGAGGCTGCGATGGGCTTGGAAATCGGCAAGCTGATTTTGGCGTTTATGGTGCTGATCAATCCGTTCAGTGCACTGTCGATTTATCTGGATATGACACGCAATTTCAGCACGCGCGAGAAGCGCAAAGTGGCGCAGATTGCCACGTTCAGCGTGTTTGTGGTGATTGCCGTGTTTGCCGTGAGCGGCGGTTTCTTGTTGAAATTGTTGGGCATCAGCGTGGGTTCGTTCCAAGTGGGCGGCGGTATTTTGGTGCTGCTGATTGCGATTTCGATGATGAGCAGCGGCAATAATCTGGCCAAACCCGATGTGGGAACGGAAGAGGGCAGCGAAATCGTGGTGCAGGCCAATGCGAAGAATATCGGCGCGATTTCGGTGGTGCCGCTGGCGATTCCGATGATGATCGGCCCGGGCGGTATTTCAACGGTGGTGATTTATGCTTCGGCGGCTAAGGGTTATCAAGATGTGGTATCCATTATTCTGGCCGGTGCTATTATCAGCTTGATTTGTTTTACTGTTTTGCTGGCGGCTTCGCGCGTGAGCAAGTTGTTGGGCGATACCGGCCTGACCATTCTGAACCGTATTATGGGTATGATGCTGGCGGCGGTATCGGTGGAAATTATTGTTGCCGGTTTGCGTGCGCTGTTTCCGCAGCTGGCTGCCTGAATATCAAAAATAACAGGCCGTCTGAAAACGAAAGCATTTCTGTTGGGCAGAAATTTCGGTTTTCAGACGGCCTTTTTGCGTGCGGACGATGCTTAGTTTTGCTGATAAACCGCTACGATTTTTTCCGCTGCGGCAACGCATTCTTCTACGCCGGCCACTAGCGCAATGCGTACATAGCCTTCGCCCGGATTGCCGTTAGCCGTATCGCGCGCCAAGAAGCGGCCGGGCAAGACTTGAATGGCGGCTTCGCGGTAGAGCTTTTTCGCGAAGGCCAAATCATCGCCGTCGGGTACTTTCAACCAGATGTAGAACGAAGCATCGGGCATTTCCGCTTTAAAGGCCGTCTGTAAAACCGGCAAAACGCGGCGGAATTTTTCCTGATACAGGCGGCGGTTTTCGGCAACGTGCGCTTCATCGTTCCACGCGGCAATACTGGCGTATTGCACGGGCAGTCCCATTGCGCTGCCGTGGTAGGTACGGTAGAGCAGGAAGTTGCGGATTAAATCGGCATCGCCGGCCACAAAACCCGAGCGCAAGCCCGGAACATTGGAGCGTTTGGAAAGGCTGGTAAACATCATCAGGTTTCGGAAACTGCGGCCGGATTGCGCCGCAGCCTGTAAGCAGCCGATGGGTTTGTTATCATCGAAATAAATTTCCGAATAGCATTCGTCGGACGCAATCACAAAGCCATATTGATCTTGCAGGGCAAACAATTCCTGCCAGTCGGCCAGCTGCATTACGCTGCCGCTCGGATTGTTCGGCGAGCAGACGAAAACGATTTTGGCGCGCTGCCAAACGGCTTCTTCAATGCTCGACCAATCGGGCATAAAGCGCGGCGCACGGCATTCGGCGAAGAAAATCTCGCCGCCTCCGAGCAGTGTCGCACCTTCATAAATCTGATAAAACGGATTGGGGCTGATAACCGCATCTTTGCCGTCTGAATTCGGGTTCAGAACCGTTTGTACAAAGGAAAACAGCGCTTCGCGGCTGCCGAGTACCGGCAGGATTTCGGTTTCAGGGTTTACCGCCAAACCGTCGTAACGGCGGGCAAGCCAATCCGCACAGGCTTGGCGCAGCTCGGGCAAACCGGCGGTCAGTGGATATTTGTCGAACGCGGCGGCGTGTTCGGCCAGCGCATTTAAAACCACTTGCGGCGTGGGGTGTTTCGGTTCGCCGATATGCAGCGGCACGGGCGTTACGCCTTCGGGCGCGTCAACGCCCTGCATCGCTTCGCGCAAGCGGGCAAACGGATAAGGTTTCAATTCATTCAATAATGTATTCATAATTTATGCAGAAGAAAAAGTTCGGCAAACGGGAAAGAGTTTAACATAAATTGACAAAAGGCCGTCTGAAAATGAGCTGCGCGGCAGCAACTTCATTTTCAGACGGCCTTTTCAAGCACCGTTTACCACCAATAAGTCGGATAGCGGCGCGGCCCGAGATTGTTGTAAAACAGCGCAACGGCCACCAAAACCAGCGAGCCGAAGAAGGTGGGAAACCACAAAAAATCCCAGCTTGCACCGGCCAGCATCACAATCAGCGGATTGGACGCGGCCGGCGGATGCGGTATGCGCAGCAGCAACATCAGCGCAATCGCCGTTGCTTCGCCCACTGCCAAGCTCCACCACACGTCGCCGAAGCAGTGGAAAAACACCAAGCCGGTCAGGCTGGCAACAAAATGGCCGCCGATGACATTGCGCGGCTGGGCAAACGGGCTGCGCGGATAGCCGAACACCAGAAA
>JAUNKU010000165.1 GCA_030532645.1 Neisseria sp.
GCGGTCAGCTCCGCGCTCAGGCGTTGGATGTCGGCTTCGGCTTCCAGCTTGCGTTTTTGTGCATCGGCCAGCTTGTTTTGCAGATTGATGATAACCGAATCGCCGCTGTTTTGTGCGCTCAGGGCTTGGCGGAAGGCGGCTTGTGCGCTCATCAGCTCGTCCAGCTGCTGCGGTGCGGTGTTGGCGGCCGTCTGAAAACCGGTTTGGCTCGGTGCAGAGAAATAGCTGCAAGCCGACAGGGAAACGGCAGCGGCAAGGCAGAGGAGTTTGTTCGGCATTGTTTTTCCTTTCAATCGGGGCGCACTCGGGCGCAGAGTATCGGATACGGATTATCTGGCGCAAACGGTTTTCCATTGCGCTTCGGTCAGCGAACCGGCCGGAATATTGGACGCGGCCACCATCGATGCGGCGTATTGCTGGTTGAAAATCTCTCGGCCGTCGGCAGCCAGCAGTTGCAGGGCGGTCAGGCGGTAGGTTTTGGCGCGGCATTGGATCTGCCAAGTGCCAACCGCCGTTTTGTAGGCAGGCATATTGACGTAGCGTTCCTGCTCGGGTTTCTGCACCACTTTGCGGTCGCGGAAGCTGACATTGTCGCCTTGGCGCGAGATGCTGTCTTTGTCGATATAGGCGCGGATATTGCCGTTGTGGGTGTTGCCGATGTGCTGCCAGTTGCCCGACACGCTCGGGCCGCCGGCACAGGCGGTCAAAATCAGGGCGGCGGTTAAAGGCAGGAAAATTTTGCGGTTCATAAGTGTACTTTCGTGTGTGCCGTCTGAATATTCAGACGGCCTTCGCGCGGCCGCTTCTGACGGCAGGCGCGGAAACGGATAAAATAGCGGCCTCAATTATAACGGAAAACGATTTATGACCAAGCAGCGCGCGCAAGAGATTCTGCACGATGTGTTCGGCTACCCCGAGTTTCGCGGGCAGCAGGGCGAAATTGTGGGCACGCTCGCGCAAGGCGGAAGCCTGCTGGTGTTGATGCCGACCGGCGGCGGCAAGTCGCTGTGTTACCAGATTCCGGCGCTGATGCGCGAGGGTGTGGCGGTTGTGGTGTCGCCGCTGATTGCCTTGATGAACGACCAAGTGGCGAATTTACGCGCCGCCGGCGTGCATTGCGCCGCGCTGCACAGCGGCACGTCGCCCGAAGAAGTGCGCCAAATCGCTGACGACATCAACGAAGGCCGTCTGAAACTGCTGTATGTATCGCCCGAACGCTTAGTGGGCGAGCGTTTTTTGCGTTTTCTCGACCACACGCAGGTAAGCCTGTTTGCCATTGACGAAGCGCACTGCGTCAGCCAGTGGGGGCACGATTTCCGTCCCGAATACCGGCAGCTCGGGCTGCTGGCCGAGCGTTATCCGCACGTTCCGCGCATTGCGCTGACGGCTACCGCCGACGCGGAAACGCGTGCCGACATCAAACATTATCTGCGGCTGGAAGATGCGCCCGAGTTTGTATCCAGCTTCGACCGCCCGAATATTTATTATCAAGTTATCGAAAAAAACAGCGGCAAAAAGCAGCTTTTGGAATTTATCAAAAAACAGATGCGCGGCGAGAGCGGCATTGTGTATTGCCTGAGCCGCAAAAAGGTAGAAGATACCGCCGGATTTTTGCGTGAAAACGGCTTGGACGCAGTGGCTTACCACGCCGGAATGACAATGCAGCAGCGCGAAGCCGCGCAATACCGGTTTACCCACGAAGACGAAATCATTGTGGTGGCTACCGTAGCGTTCGGTATGGGCATCGACAAGCCCGATGTGCGCTTTGTCGCCCATCTCGATATGCCGCAGAGCATCGAACATTTCTATCAGGAAAGCGGCAGGGCGGGGCGCGACGGCCTGCCTGCCGTGAGCTGGTTGTGCTACGGTTTGAACGATTGGACGCTGTTGCGCGAGCGTATTCAGACGGCCTCGGCGGACGAGTTTCAAAAAAACATCGAGCTGCAAAAACTCGATGCAATGCTGGCCGTCTGCGAAACCGCCGAATGCCGCCGCGTGTTGCTGCTGCGCCACTTCGGCGAAGAAAGCACCTCCTGCGGCAACTGCGACAACTGCCTTCATCCGCCGACACGCTTTGACGGCACGATACCCGTGCAAAAGCTGTTAAGCTGCGTGTACCGCGCCGGACAACGCTTTGCCGCCGGTTATATCATTAACATCTTACGCGGCAAGGCGGACGACTGGATTAAACAAAACCACCACGACGAACTTTCCACCTTCGGCATCGGCGCAAACCTGTCCGACAAAGAATGGCGCGGTGTTATCCGCCAGTGCATCGGAATGGGGCTGCTCGGCGCAGACCCTGCCCGTTACCACGCACTGCATCTGACCGAAGCCGCCAAAGCCGTGCTCAAAGGCGAAACCGAAGTGTGGCTCAAACCGCTCAAACGCGACAAAACCGCCGCCCGCAATCCGCAAACCGAATGGCTGCGTACCGAACGCGAAGAACGCCTGTGGCAAGCCCTGCGCGCTTGGCGTACCGAGCGCGCCCGTGCCGACGGCGTACCGGCTTACGTTATCTTCCACGACCGAACCTTGCAAAGCATCGTGCAAACCCTGCCGCAGAACCGCGAACAACTCGCTGGAGTGTACGGCTTGGGCGAAGCGAAAGCTGCGAAGTTCGGCGACGAAATTCTGGCCGTATGCC
>JAUNKU010000166.1 GCA_030532645.1 Neisseria sp.
GGCATTGCCCAGAACCAGCAGCGAGCTGATGCTCATTCCGAGTGCGGCAATCCACGGGGTAACGAAACCGGCGGCGGCCAGTGGTACGGCAATCAAGTTGTAGGTGCTGGCCCACCAGAGGTTCTGCTTGATGATGGCCGCCGTGCGCTTGGCCTGCCGAACGCTTTGGGCAACGGCGGCCATATCGTCGTTCAACATCACAATATCCGCACCGTCGCGCGCGACATCGGCACCGCCTGCCACGGCAATGGAAACATCGGAAGCGGCCAATACGGGCGCATCATTGATGCCGTCGCCGACCATCAACACTTTTCTGCCCTGCCGTTGCAGTGTTTCAACAAACGCCAGCTTATCTTCCGGCGTGGCTTCGGCGCGGAACGATGCGATGCCGAGTTTCTCTGCCAAATGGGCAACGGCAGCTTGACGGTCGCCGCTGAGAATATGCAGGTTCAGGCCGTTCTGCGCCAGCCGGCCGAGCATTTCGGGAACGCTGGCTTTGATTTGGTCGCGCAACAGGAAGAGGGCGGTAAAACCTTGTTGGTTACCGAGTGCAATCAAGGTGCCGCTGTGGTTCAGTTGCTGCCATTCTTCGGGAATGCGGCCTGAGGTTTCGGCAACAAATTCGGGGCGGCCGATGACCCACAGGCCGCTTTCGCCGTTAATTGTCAGATTCGCGCTCACACCGTGGCCGATGCGGTTCAGGCGTTGACCGCATTCGATATGGAGGCCGTCTGAAAACGGGGTATCCAGAGCGAGCAGGGCGCGGGCAATCGGGTGTTCGGAATGTTGCTCCAAAACTTGGGCGATTTGCACGGCTTCTTCGCTTTTCAGACGGCCTTGCAGCAGAATACGTTCTACGGCCAAGCGGCCTTCGGTCAGCGTGCCGGTTTTGTCGAAGACAACATCGGTTGCCTGTGCCAGCGTTTCCAAAGCCTGTGCGCCGGATACCAAAACGCCGTTCTGCGCCAGTTTGCCGGTGGAAGAAGCCAGCG
The DNA here is from genome assembly GCA_030532645.1 of Neisseria sp. Classification (GTDB taxonomy): domain Bacteria; phylum Pseudomonadota; class Gammaproteobacteria; order Burkholderiales; family Neisseriaceae; genus Neisseria. Next base: position 993 of record JAUNKU010000166.1, read on the forward strand.
CGGTCGGCGTGGCCAGCGAAAGGGCGCACGGGCAGGTAATCACCAAGAGCGATACGGTAATCCACAGCGCTTTGAAGGCTCCGGCATACCACCACCAGCCGAGAAATACCGGCACGGCAAAGATAATCATACCGAGTACGAACGACGAGGCGTAACGGTCGGCCAGCACTGCCAAGCGCGGTTTCTGCGACAAAGCGCGGTCGAGCAGTTTGACAATGTGCGCCAAGCGCGTACCGCTGCCGGTTTCGTCGGCGCGGACAATCAGCACGCTTTCGCTGTTGAGTGTACCGGCGGTTACTTTTGCGCCTGCGCTTTTCGGAACGGGCAGATTTTCGCCCGTCAGCATCGCTTCGTTAACGGCGCTTTCACCCGACAAAACCGTGCCGTCCACCGGAATCACTTCACCGGCACGCACGGCAATCACATCGCCGCTTTTCAGCTGCACCACCGCCGCTTCTTCGGCGGTTTCATCGGGATAATCCGGCAGTTTGTGGCAAAACGCCGGTACTAATTTCACCAGCCGCTCCGCCGCATCGCCTGCTTTGCGCCGCGCACTCTGTTCCATAAAGCGGCCGAGCAGCAGCAGGAAAACCAGCATTGCAATGCCTTCGAAATACATTCCTTCGCCTGCATCGGATAGCAGCGCGTAGCAGCCTGCAACGGAAGTCAGCGCGATGGCGAGCGTAATCGGCGTGTCCATACCGGCTTTGCGGTTTTTCAAATCGCGCCAAAAGCCTTGATAAAATGGAACGGCGGCATAGAGCAGCACCGGCAGCGTCATCAGGAAAACGCCCCAATGGAGAATGGAGAGGAAGGGCGGATCAATATCGTCGTAAAGATAAGTCGGCAGCGCAAACATCATCGTCTGCATCATCGCCAGCCCTGAAACAGCCAGCCGTACCAGCGATTTTTTGCGCTCTTTTTGTGCGTTTTCTTCCACTTTCTGCGCATCATACGGCGCGGCGGAATAGCCCGTATTTTGGATTTTCAGGAGAATATCGGACAGGCGGCAGCGGCTTTCGTCCCAACGCACGCGCAGGCGGTGGGTGGAATAATTCAGCTCCACATTCAGCACGCCGTCCAAACGCAGCAGTTGCTGCTCAATCAGCCACACGCAGGCAGCGCAGGTAATGCCGCCCAACATCAGCACCGCTTCACGGCGGTTTTCCGGTAGCGTTTCCACAAAATCGGCCTGTACTTCCGGCAAGTCATACAGTTTCAACTGCGCCAGCACTTCTTCGGGCGGCAAACCGGCCTGCTGTGCATCGGCCGTACGCTGTTTGTAATAATTACCCAAACCGGCATCAATAATACTCTGCGCCACGGCCTGACAACCGGCGCAGCAGGTTGCTTCGTCGCGCGCTTCATAGCGGACGGTTAAACGGAGATTTTCGGGCACGGGCAGGCCGCAATGGAAACAGGATTTTTCGCTCATAGGGCGGAATTATAGGCGCAAAGGGCGCGTAAAGAAATGATGCAGATTAAGCAAAGCCGTCTGAAAACGGCGTGCAAACCGTATCAGTTTTCAGACGGCCGCATAAAGAAAAAGCCGGAGCGAACTCCGGCCGGTAGAACAGACTTAAAAACTCTCCGCAGGCACCCACACTTCGCCGGTCATCAAACGGCGTGCCGAGCG
>JAUNKU010000167.1 GCA_030532645.1 Neisseria sp.
AAAAATGCCGTCTGAAAACAGCATAATGCTTTGTTTTCGGACGGCATTGATTTGTTCTAATTAAAGAACCAAAGCCAGATTAGTCGGCAGAAGGTGCGTCAATCAAGGCTTTGATGGACAGGCGTACGCGGCCACGGTCGTCTACTTCCAGCGCTTTCACGGTAACGGTTTGGCCGACTTGCAGATAGTCGGAAACGTTTTTCACGCGCTCGTGGGCGATTTGGCTGATGTGTACCAAACCGTCTTTGCCCGGCATTACGCTGACAATCGCGCCGACGTTGTTGTCGAGGATTTTCAGAACAGTGCCTTGGTACACTTTGCCTACTTCCACTTCGGCGGTAATCTGCTCGATGCGTTTCTTCGCAGCTTCGCCGGCTTCGGAAGTGGCCGCGGCGATGGTTACTGTGCCGTCGTCGTCGATATTGATTTCCGTACGGGTTTCAGCGGTAATCGAGCGGATGGTTTCGCCGCCTTTGCCGATCACTTCGCGGATTTTGTCCGGATTGATTTTCATTGTGTAGAGGCGCGGCGCGTGTTGCGACAATTCTTGCGGGCCGTCTACGGCTTCTTTCATCTGGCCGAGAATGTGCAGACGTGCTTCTTTGGCTTGGTTCAGTGCAATCTGCATAATTTCTTTGGTGATGCCTTGGATTTTGATGTCCATTTGCAGCGCGGTTACGCCTTCGGTCGTACCGGCTACTTTGAAGTCCATATCGCCCAAGTGGTCTTCATCGCCCAAGATGTCGGTCAGTACGGCAAACTTGTTGCCTTCCAAAATCAAGCCCATTGCGATACCGGCAACGTGTGCTTTCAGCGGTACACCGGCAGACAGCAGGCTCAAGCAGCCGCCGCATACGGAAGCCATTGAAGACGAGCCGTTCGATTCGGTGATTTCGGAAACCACGCGCATTGTGTAGCTGAATTCTTCCGGAGAAGGCAGTACGGCAACCAAGGCGCGTTTGGCCAAGCGGCCGTGGCCGATTTCGCGGCGTTTTGGTGCGCCCATACGGCCGACTTCGCCGGTAGAGTACGGAGGGAAGTTGTAGTGCAGCATAAAGCGGTCGGTGTATTCGCCGCTCAGTGCATCAATGATTTGCTCGTCGCGCGAAGTGCCCAAAGTGGCAACGGCCAAAGCTTGGGTTTCGCCACGGGTAAACAAGGCCGAGCCGTGGGTGCGCGGCAATACGCCGGTTTGGATGTTCAGCGGACGGACGGTGCGGGTGTCGCGGCCGTCGATGCGCGGTTGGCCGTCCAAAATCTGACCGCGTACAACGGCGGCTTCCAGATGTTTGAAAATGCCTTTGATTTCGTTGGCGGCCAAAGTATCGGTTTCTTCGGTAATCAAAGCCTCTTTTACGGCGCTCCACGCTTCGTCCAGCTTGGCAGAACGGGCTTGTTTCGAGCGGATTTTGAAGGCTTCGTCAATCGATGCACCGGCAATTTCGCGCACTTTGGCAACCAAATCTTCATTGGCTTCCGGTGCCTGCCAATCCCAAACTTCCGGATTCACTTCGTCGGCAAACTCATTGATGGCATTGATAACAGCCTGCATTTGCTCGTGGCCGTACACCACCGCGCCCAGCATTACGTCTTCCGGCAATACTTGCGCTTCGGATTCCACCATCAGCACGGCTTTGGCCGTACCGGCTACAACCAAATCCATTTGCGAGCGCGCCAGCTCGGTTTTGGTCGGGTTCAGCAGGTATTGGCCGTCTGAATAGCCGACACGGGCCGCACCGATCGGGCCGGCAAACGGAACGCCGCTCAATACCAAGGCCGCAGATGCGCCGATCATTGCCGGAATGTCGGAATCGATTTCAGGATCGAGCGATACCACCATCGCAACGATTTGGATGTCGTGGTAGAAGCCTTCCGGGAACAGTGGACGGATAGGGCGGTCGATCAGGCGGCTGGTGAGGATTTCTTTCTCGCTCTGTTTGCCTTCGCGTTTGAAGAAACCGCCGGGAATTTTGCCTGCAGCGTAAGTGCGCTCCAAGTAATCCACGGTCAGCGGGAAGAAGTCTTGGCCGGCTTTTACTTCTTTATTGGCGGTAACCGCAACCAAAACTACGGTTTCGCCCATCGATACTTTAACGGCGGCTGATGCTTGGCGTGCGATTTCGCCGGTTTCCAGAGTAACGGTTTGGTTGCCGTATTGGAATGATTTAATGTGTTTTTGAAACATATTTTTTCCTTTGGGTTGAAGCCGCAAAGCCGTTAAAACACTAATAATGCACACTGATTCCGATGAAAGAAATGTGCATAGTTAGGGTTTCAAGCGGGTTTGCGGACGGAACTTTTCAGACGGCCTGCCGTCTGAAAACGGGATTTTGTACGCCTTAGGAAACGGGCGCGCAAAACATTGGAATTATGCCATAAATTACGGCAGCTGTGCTTGAAAGCCGCGCTTTTTTAATAAAGAGCGGAATGATGTATTCAAGCCGCCAACAGCGAAAGGCCTTCTGAAAACGAACGAAGTGAGTTTCTGCGAAGCTAAAACCGCAATAAAAATAGAGCTTTCACTCTTGCGGAAAGTTTCTGTACCACATCAAACAATCGGCTGAAACGGCTGGCAGCACAGGAAGCAAAGTGCTATATTG
>JAUNKU010000168.1 GCA_030532645.1 Neisseria sp.
TATGTTAGTATCCGTTTTCTTTTTTTAATCCCGTTAAGTGGAGAAAGCGATGTACGCAGCACAAATTGATTGGAAAGCGCGTTTGAAGGCGATGGGGCCGGGTTTGTTGATGGCTTCGGCGGCAGTCGGCGGTTCGCATTTGGTGGCTTCAACGCAGGCCGGGGCTTTATACGGCTGGCAGTTGGCCGTGGTAATTGTTTTGGTCAATCTGCTGAAATATCCGTTTTTCCGCTTTTCGGTGAACTATACGGTCAGTTCCGGCAAGAGTTTGGTGGAAGGTTATTCCGAGCGCAGCCGTGCTTATGTGTGGGTGTTTATGCTGTTGAGCATTCCTTCGGCCACGATTTCAACGGGGGCGGTGGCGCTGCTTTCGGCTGTGATTTTGAAAAATGTGCTGCCTGTGGATATTTCCGTACCGGTTCTGACGGTTGGTTTGATGATTGCCACGCTGGTTATTGTGCTGGGCGGGCATTTCAAGCTGCTGGATAAGGTAACCAAATGGATTATGATCAGTTTGACGCTGAGTACCGTGATTGCGGTGGCGATTGCGGCGGGAAAAGGCTCGCATATGCAGCCGGAGTTTATCGAAACTTCGCCGTGGACGTGGGCTTCTTTGAGCTTTATCGTGGCACTGATGGGCTGGATGCCGGCACCGATGGAAGTGAGCGCGGCCAATTCGATGTGGATTTTGGCGAAACAGCGCGAGGGTAAAAATTCGCTGAAAGATGCCTTGTTCGATTTTGATGTCGGCTACGGCGTTTCACTGGTTTTGGCTTTGATTTTCTTGGCACTCGGCGCGCTGGTGCAATACGGCAACGGGCAAGAGCTGAAATTGCAAGGCGGTGCGTATATCGGCCAGCTAATCAGTATGTATGCCGAAGTGATGGGAGATTGGACGCGCCTGCTGGTGGCTTTTATTGCCTTTGCCTGTATGTTCGGTACTTTGCTGACGGTGGCGGATTTGTACGGCCGCTTGCTGGCCGAAGCGCAGCGTTTGCTGACAAAATCGGAATACAGCCGCAAAACAATGGCTTTTTGGACGGTTTGGTCGGTGGCTTCCGGTTTGGTGCTGATACTTTGGTTTAAGAGCGCATTGGGCGAAATGCTGCGGTTTGCGATGATTTCCGCTTTCTTGACTGCGCCGGTGTATGCTTGGCTGAACTATTCGCTGGTGCGCCGCAGCGGCATCAAAATCAACGGTGTGATGCGCGTATTGGCGGCTTTGGGTTTGGTTTACTTGGTTGGTTTCGCATTGATTTTTGTTGCACAGCAACTCGGCTGGCTGTAAACGCTTGGTCAGTTGGGAATGGCAAGGCCGTCTGAAAAAAGCCGTTTTCAGACGGCCTTGCCGTATCCGTTATAATAGCGGCCTTATCGGAAGGAAAGCTTATGAACAAACCTCTGCGGATTTTAGGCATCGATCCCGGCAGCCGCATTACCGGCTTCGGCGTGATTGAAGTGGTCGGCCGCGAACATTTCTACATTGCTTCTGGCTGCATCAAAACCATTCCCAATGACGAGCTGGCAGGGCGTATCGGAGTGATTGTCGAACATATTCAGGAAATTATCGATGTTTATAAACCGCATCAGGCGGCTGTGGAGCAAGTGTTTGTGAACGTGAATCCGGCGGCGACCTTGATGCTGGGACAGGCACGCGGCGCGGCTTTGGCGGCTTTGGTAATGCGCGGTTTGCCGGTGTATGAATACACGGCATTGCAGGTCAAGCAGGCGGTGGTCGGGCAGGGCAAGGCGGCGAAAGAGCAGGTGCAGCATATGGTGGTACAGATGCTCGGCTTGTCGGGTACGCCGCAGGCCGATGCTTCCGACGGCTTGGCCGTGGCGCTGACACACGCGCTGCGTAATCAGGGCTTGGCGCGGAAACTCAATCCGGACGGTTTGCAGATTAAAGGCGGGCGTTTCCGCTGATTATTGGAACAGTAAAAGGCCGTCTGAAAAACCGCAGCATTTCATTTGCTTTGAATGCCGGTTTTTCAGACGGCCTTTTGCTGTTACGGGCAGCGTATAGCTTACCGCCTCAACGGATTTGCCCGTTGCCGAGTACGACCCATTTTTGTCCAGTCAAACCGTGTAGGCCGACCGGGCCACGGACGTGGATTTTATCGGTAGAAATGCCGATTTCCGCACCGAGACCGTATTCAAAACCGTCTGCAAAACGGGTTGAGGCATTCACCATCACGCTGGCGCTGTCCACCAAACGCAGGAAAGTTTGCGCTTGCGTGTAGTTTTCCGTCACGATGCTGTCGGTGTGGTGGCTGCCGTAACGGTTGATGTGGGCAATCGCTTCGCCGAGATTGTCCACCAGTCTGACGGACAAGATCGGAGCGAGGTATTCGGTTTCCCAGTCGGCTTCGGAGGCCGTCTGAATATCGGGCAAAATGCGCTTGGTATCTTCGCAACCGCGCAGTTCAACTGCTTTTTCTTTATATTTTTCGGCCAATAAGGGCAGTAATTCTCCGGCACGGCTGCGGTGAACCAGCAGAGTTTCCATTGTGTTGCAGGTGCCGTAGCGCGAGGTTTTGGCGTTGAAAGCGATATTGACGGCTTTTTCGGTATCGG
>JAUNKU010000169.1 GCA_030532645.1 Neisseria sp.
CTTAAAGCTGCGGAAAGCGTACGGAAACGCTATAATCTGCCGTTTGCCCAAGGCCGTCTGAAAAACACTGTTTTGCCTGACGGAAGCTGCGTTTTTCAGACGGCCTCTTCCCCGAAATTTCCCGTTTTCCGCCCGAACTGCTATGACCGAACTCGATTTCTCCGCCCCTGCCGCCCTGTCCGTTTCCGAGCTGAACGCGCTGGCCAAAAACCTGTTGGAAACCGGTTTGGCCGGGCTTTGGGTGGCCGGCGAAGTATCGAATTTAACGCGCGCGGCCAGCGGCCATTATTATTTTTCATTGAAAGACAGCCGCGCACAGGTGCGTTGCGCGATGTTTAAAGGCACGGCCTCGCGCTTGGGCGCACCGTTGAAAGAAGGCGACCAAATCGAAGTGTGCGGCCGCATCGGGATTTACGAAGCGCGCGGCGAATTTCAGATTACCGTGTCGGAAGTGCGCCTGAAAGGCTTGGGGCAGCTCTACGAGGCATACGAGCGGCTGAAAAACCGTTTGCAGGCCGAAGGTTTGTTTGCCGCCGAGAAAAAACGCGCCCTGCCTGCGCGGCCGCAACGCATCGGCATTGTTACCAGCTTGGCCGCCGCCGCGCTGCGCGATGTGGTTTCGACCCTGCGCCGCCGTGCGCCGGAAATTCCGCTTATCGTTTATCCGACCGCCGTTCAGGGCAAAGGCAGCGAAGCAGAAATTGCCGAAGCGGTGCGGACGGCCTCCGAACGCGGCGAATGCGATGTTTTGATTGTGTGCCGCGGCGGCGGCAGCATTGAAGATTTATGGTCGTTTAACGAAGAAGCCGTTGTCCGCGCGGTTGCCGAATGCGCGATTCCCGTGGTCAGCGGCGTCGGCCACGAAACCGATTTCACGCTGACCGACTTCGCCGCCGATTTACGCGCGCCCACGCCCACCGCAGCAGCCGAATTGGTGTCGCCCGACCGCGCCGAAGCGCTGAAACGGCTGGCCGACACGCAAAGCCGTCTGAAAACCGCCTTGCAGCAGCGTTATTATGATGCCAGCCAGAAATTGGATTGGCTGGCACGGCAGATCCGCCACCCCGAGCAGAAACTGGCCGCCCAGCAGCAGCAAACCGCCGCGCTGGCACAGCGTTTGCAGCTTTCAATGGCACAGCATCTGCGTTTCCACCGCCAAACCCTCGCCGCTTTGCAGCACACGCTCGCCCGTTCGCGCCCCGACACTGCCGAAGCACGGCAAGCCCTCGCCCGTTTTCAGACGGCCTTGCAGCACAACCGCAGCACACTGATGCGCCACAAACGGCAGGCGTTCGAGCAGCAGGCCGAATTGCTGAAAGCCGTGTCGCCGCAACACATCTTGGAACGCGGCTTCGCCGTTGTCCGCAACAGCCGCGGCCAAGTGGTGCGCGATGCCGCCGTGCTGAAACAGGGCCAGAAGCTGCACATCAGCTTTGCCGAAGGCGAAACCGATGTACGCGTAATGCGCGAACAGGCGCAGCAGGATTTGTTTGATTTTTCCTGAATACACGCCCCACAGCCGCCGAGGTCGTCTGAAAATACCCGTTTTTCAGACGGCCTCGGCCATTTCTGCGAAATATCTGCCTGATTTCTCCCGAAAACCGCTTTTAATCAACCGCCCGAAAGGGTAAACTACGGCTTCAAAAATTTATTTATATCTTGTTGAAATCAACCGCCGAAGGAGTGTGTTATGAGAATCCTGCTGACTGGAGCGAAAGGCCAAATCGGCCGCGCCATCCGCGAACGTCTGCCCGAAGAATGGGAGCTGATTGCCACCGACTCGAAAACGCTGGACATTACCAACCGCGCAGCCGTGCTGAATATGATTGCAATGTTCCAGCCCGATGCCATCATCAATTCCGCCGCCTTCACCTCCGTATCGCTGGCGGAAAACGATTTGGAAAAAACCTTTGCCGTCAATGCCTACGGCCCGCGCAATCTGGCCGAAGCCGCCAAAGAAGCCAAAGCACGCTTCCTGCACATCTCCACCGATTTCGTGTTCAGCGGCCGCCTGCGCATTCCCTACACCGAAGACAATGCACCGAATCCGCAAAGTGCCTACGGCCAATCCAAACTGGCAGGCGAACTGCTGACGCTGGCCGCCAATCCGAACAGCATTGTGCTGCGTACCTCTTGGGTGTTCGGCGAACACGGTGAAAACAGCGTGACCACGCTGCTGAAACAAGCGGCCAACGGCGAAAAAGTCGGCTTGGTGGACAATCAGGCCGCCTGCCCGACCTATGCCGGCGACTTGGCCGATGCCATCATTACACTGCTGCAACAGCCTGATTATGCTTCGGGCATTCTGCATTACAGCGGCAACCGCGCCGTCAGCGCCTACCAATTCGCCCAAACCGTGATCCAAATCGAACGTGAACGCAATCCCGATTTCGTCGCCCCCGAGCTGGAAGCCCTGCAACTGGCCGACATCCAACCGCCGTCACCGCGTCCGCGCTATTCCGCACTGAACTGCGACAAAGCCCGCTCGCTGGGCTTGGAAGCTTCCGATTGGAAGAAAAAACTGCCGGAAGTGTTGGCCAAACTGGCGGCGAAGTAAGGCCGTCTGAA
>JAUNKU010000009.1 GCA_030532645.1 Neisseria sp.
CCGTGAAGTCGTTGAAAAATGGCTGATACCGTTTGAAAGCTTTACCGGCATTTCACTGATTAACTACAAGCATTTCCGCGAACGGCTGATTACCATCGAAACCGCCCATAAGGAGGCCGCGTGAATTGGAAACAAGAAGCTGCCGAGGCTATCCAAACTATTCTGATGACCTTCGGTGCAATCCTTATCGGCCTGATACTCAGCATTTGGCTGTTCGGTTAAACAAGGAGTAGCAAAATGCCCGACATCACAATGTGCCTGATACACAACTGCCCCAAAAAAGCGCAATGCCGTCGCTACACAGCAAGGCCGAAAGCCTACGTGCAAAGCTATTTTGTACACAGCCCGACCGAATACACCGCTGCGCGTGAAAACCGCTGCGCTTATTTTTTTGCAAAACGAAAGGAAAGAGAATGAAACCGTTTGATTTGGAAGCAGCCTTACGCGGTGAGCCAGTGAAGTTAGCCGTTGGGTACAAAGCCTATGTATTAGGAAGAAACCCGTTTGATACTAGTGATGAATATGACAAGATTATTGGCTTGATGGAAAACCCTAAAAGAGGCGTGTTTTATCGCTCTTGGCGCGAAGATGGCGCGTATAATGAATATTTAGAAGGCGGTAATAACATAATCGGAATGTGGGAAGAGCCTGTTGAGTTGGTATCTATCAACGACCACGAGTTTCCGAAGCCGTATTACGGCAGTATGGAAAAAGGGCAGAACTATTGGGTAATAGCGGAGATGGTTGGCTTTGATGCCATTAAATTCGAATGGGAAGGAGTGGCGGGTGATTACGCCCGCTTAAACGCAGGCTTAGTACATCTGACGCAAGAAGCCGCCGAACAACACGCTGCCGCATTGAACGCCGTACACAAAGAATTTCTGCGATAATCCCAAGGTATAACCTATTATAACCCAGTATAACCCGCTATAACTTCGTGAAAGGAAAACCCAAATGAACAAAGCAGAATTAACCGCCGCCATTGCTGAACAAGCAGGCATCAGCCAAACCAAAGCCGCTGCCGCGTTGAAAGCCTTTGAAGCCGCCGTAACCGCCGAATTAGCCAAAGGCGGCGCGGTAACACTGGTCGGCTTCGGCTCATTCTACCTGACCGAACGAGCCGCGCGTGAAGGACGCAACCCGAAAACCGGCGAACCTTTAACCATCACTGCCGCCAAAACCGTCAAATTCAAAGCAGGCAAAGCCTTGAAAGATGCTGTGAACTGATTTTAAACCTAGGCCGTCTTTTCAGACGGCTTTTTGTTTACCAGCCGCCCCAACTGAGGCGGCTTTTTTTACGCCCGAAGAAAGGAAACCAAATGCGCCGCCGCGTGTACTTCAAACGCAAGAAACCGCTCTACAAAACCGTCAAACGGAGGTAATGAGATGTCCCCGAAAATCCTAGACCCCTGCTGCGGCAGCCGCATGATGTGGTTTGACCGCGCCGACCAACGTGTCCTATTCGGCGACTGCCGCAGCGAAAGCCACGAACTGAAAGACCGTCAATATACACGCCACTTGGAAATCCACCCCGATGTGCGGCTCGATTTCCGCAAACTGCCCTTTGCCGACAACACATTCAGCCTGATTGCTTTTGACCCGCCGCATCTTGTACGAGCAGGTAAACGCTCTTGGCTGGCACTCAAATACGGCAGATTGGGCAACGAGTGGCAAGAGGATTTAAAGCAAGGCTTTGCTGAATGCTTCCGCGTATTAAAGCCTGATGGTGTACTGGTTTTCAAATGGAACGAAAACCAAATCCGCACGGAAGCGGTGCTTGCACTGACACCGTACAAGCCTTTGTTCGGACACACGACCAACCGCAAAAACGGAACGATTTGGCTGACGTTTATGAAAGATGAATGAAAGGCCGTCTGAAAATGAAGAAAACATTAATTGCATTGGCGCTATCAGTCGCCGCACCTGTCATAGAAACACCTTCATTCCTGCGTAAGCAGAGGATAACAGGCCGCCCGCGCAGCACATTCAAACATTCCGGTGTAGCAGCCGCCCGCCGTGCTGCGAAACGGCACAGAAAGGCAAAAAAATGAAGCTCTGGTTGATTTCTATCATCGTTTCCATCAATGCGCTTTGCAACTTTGTATTGTGGTTTTGGATTTGTTATTTCAGTCTGCACGCCATCCGTAAAGACTCTATTCCCATCATTAAAGGTTTTTGGCGCTGGTCAATGATTATCGCCTTGCTTGGCGTACTGTTCATTCCAAGCAAAGAAGCCTTGAACGTTTTGCTGGGGTAACAAATGGCAGGCAAACGCAAAACGCGCAAAAAATACAATCCGCGCAAGCAGCACCGCATCAGCGGCGAAATGAACCTTATCCATTATATGCAGGCGAAAAACTGCAACGATGATTTGCCGCAAGGCTACATCAACGATTACGGCGCGGTGATTGATGCGCTGATAGATGATTTGCGCTTCGGCCGTTTTACACGGCAAGGCTTTTTAATGTTCAGCGAAATCACGCATTTTTACGGCCATTTGCTGCTTCATCTGCGCCCGATGCGGTTCAGCGAAGACGAGCAGGAAAATCTCTTGCTGAAACTCACGCTAAGCACGCGGCTGGATTTTTTAACGGATACGCTGCAAGTGGCTTTAACGGCAATGACGGAACGGTTCGACAAAATCGGCCGCTTTGTAGCAACCGGCGAAGATTTAAAGCTGCTCGAACGTTTCCGCAAAGAGTTTATTGAAACTTTGGGCTTTATCCGCCAACGCGATTTTATGGCGGCTTATGACGAATCCGAGCGCGTATTGCGCGAATGCCCGCACCGCACGGGGCGGTTTAAAGAAATGAAAGGAGCGGCGCAATGACGGTTAAAGAATGCCTGTTTGCCCTGCTTTTGCTGGCTTGGCCGGTTGCCGGTTTCTTCGATGAAACCGCCGCGCTGTTGGCGCAAGGCTTTTTCTGGCTGATCTGCCTGTATGAAGCCGCCGCTTTGGCGATGCACGGCAAAAACTACGATGCCATGCAAGGCTGGACGGCCGCCTATCTTCGCGCCGTTACCGCTTTCGAGCTGGCCTTTATCGTACTTTTTATCGCCCACGGCTGGTTTTGGCTGGCACTGCTCGCCGCTTGCTGCTCGCTGTATTCCGTATGTTTGTTTTATCAGGAGCGCGTATGAACGAAGCTGAACATATCCGCCAAACTTTCGCGGCAAACCTGAAAACGCTGTTGGCCGAAAAAGGCATTACAACCGCCGGAAACGCCCGCCGTGTTTGGCAAAAGGCACACGAACTGTTCTGCATCAGCAAGCCGCCAAATGAAGCCTCACTGTTTGCCTGGCTTAACGGCGAATCGCTGCCGAATGCCACCAACTTAGGCAAGCTGGCCGAATGGCTGGATTGCGAGCAAGACGATTTACTCAGTGAAACGCAACACGATAACTATCAAAGGATGATCAATGCCCGCCGTGAAAGAACCGGCGCAAGAGTGTACGCACTCTACAAGGGCGAGCAATGCCTCGCCATCGGCACCGTTGTTGAAATCGCCGCACAAACCGGCTCAACCGTCGCTTCTATCCGCTATTGCGGCAGTGCGGCCAATGCCCGGAAAAACAGCGGCGGCAACCGGCGCATTCTGATTGCCTTAGATGAAGATGAAATTGACGGCTAGGCTCTTTTGATTGCAAAGGAAAGTAAAAAATGAAACGCAAAATCTACCAAACCCCATACGGCCGCGTAATGGTAAAAATCGTCAAAGCCACTACGCGCAATCCGAAAACTGAAATTTCGGTACGCTTTAAAAGGGATTTGTTCCGATCCCGAGTTTCCAAATCAGATGTTACATATGCTTCGGAACTCACAAGTCCACACCGCAGATTTCAGGAACAAAGCTTCAAGCGTGTTGATGCGCGCTCTGCCGCCTTTTTTGCCGAAAGAGCTTATATCGCTCTTATGATTCCATTGATGAACGCCAAAGCGGAGGTTCCAAAATGACACCCGAACAAGCTAACCAAGAACGCCGCGCCTTTGAAGCGTGGGCAAAATCCGCCGGATTGGGCGACTTGCTGCAATGGCACGATGAAGATGAAAACGAATACGCAGGCTTTGACAACTGCTCGATTGACTATGCCTTCACGGGTTGGACGGCCAAAGCCAAGCAAAACGGCTGGATTGATGCAAACGACCGTCTGCCCGAAGAACACGGCATCTACCTTGTCGCCTTCCACTATCCGAACCAGCCCGGCAAAACCTTTGTTACCGTCCGTCATCATCCGAACTGCTTTACCAAACCGAGCAGCAACTACCTGTTCGACAATGACGAAGAATTAGCCGATTTCCGCGAAATCATCACCCACTGGCAACCACTGCCCGCGCCGCCGGAAATCGAAACCAAAGAAGGAGCAAAATAATGGAAAGCGCAATCAGCCATTTAATCCCACTTTCCGAAGTTAAGAAACTCTGGACTGTCCCCGGCAAAAAGCCGCCAAGCACAGCCACAATATGGCGCTACCGGCGCAAAGGCCTAATCCCCAAACCCATTCAAGTTGGCCGTGATAACCTCTACCTGCGCGAAGCAGTCATTAACAATCTGAACGCCTATCTGCAACAACTCAGTACCTAAAAGCCCGCCCGTCGCGGGCTTTTTTCAATCCTGCTTCCTATTCAAACCACAAGCCTGTTTGTTTGGAAATCAATTTTTTCCCATTGCTTTAATGCAAAATTTCGTTGTGGTATTTTATGTGGTATTTGATTTTAATATTAAAAATTTACTTTATAAATCAATACACAAAAACAAATACAAGCATTCCACCGCCTCCGCCAGTTCCAAAAAACGCCTGATTATTCAGGCGTTTTTTATTGTCCTGACTTATCTTTCTTTCATACGGGCAACCGTTCTGCCCTATCATCAAAAAGCCAACATCCCAATCGGCTGTTACAGCCTTTCCTTTCCCAGCAGGCAGTTCATAAACTCTGCGTTATTTCATACCGCATCTGCTTTTGCTGAAACGTAAAAAGGCCGTCTGAAAAACAGTTGTTTTCAGACGGCCTGTGCAAATGATACATATTCCGTTCCTAACGCCACGTTACTTCCATCGGGCAAACGCCGGTTTGAGCCGTATTCAATACCGGGGCAACAGAGCGCAGGCGTTCGGCAATGGTGGCGCTAATACTGTCTGCCTGCTGCCGTTCGGCTTCGCCGATACCCTCGGGCATTTTTCCGAACAGCATACTGTCGAGCAGCTGCCAAGCGTGGGCGTTCGGGTGGAGCGTATGGCGGACAGCCGGAACATTATCGCCGAACACCGTCGCAACAATGCTACATTGCAGAAAAGCACGCCCTAAGGCAACATCTTCGCCGCCAAAACGGCGGAACAGTTCGTCCTGCGGAAAACCGCCGGCAGCCAGAAACACACTGCGGCGGAACACCATATTGCCGCCTACGGTCATTTGCAGTGACTGCCAAGCATCGGCAAAACCCTCGGCACGGCAATAATGTTTAGGCAAACCGACCGGCTGCAACTTCTGCCGCACCAGCGCGATGTCAGGTCGGTTTTGCAGAACAAACTGCGGCACTGCCAACGCACCGTCTTCATATTCATCATCTGCATCCAAAAAAGCAATCAAATCCGCCCGGCTCTGCAATGCCCCCCAATTACGCGCCTTAGCCGCACCGCCGTTTTGCAGCATTGTTTCGGCACGGATACGGCTGTCGGCCTTTTTCAGACGGCCGATTAACGCCGCCGTATTGTCGCCCGAAGTATCATCCACCAGCCATACCGCACCCGTTTCCGGCTGACGCAATGCGCTGATAACGGCACGTTCCAGCGTTTCGGCGGCGTTATAGCAAGGAATGATGACATCGATTTTCGGCGACATAGTAAAACTTTCTTCAAACAAGGTAACCGGGAAATTATCAAAAGGTTGAGTAGATTCGTCTTAAATCCCAAGGCCGTCTGAAAATCCGCAACATCGGTTTTCAGACGGCCTTCATTTCTCAGCTGTTTTATATCAGCGGCTTCCGGTTTTCAATACAGAAAGCAGTTCCTGCACAGCAGCTAATTCTTTGTTTTTGGCTTCCAACAAAGCTTCTTTTGCCGCAATTTGTTCTTGAGCGTGCTGTAACTGCAGCTTTAATTTTTCCACCTCTAATGCCAAATCCGCTGATGAAGCATAAAGCGAAATATTGCTGTTGGTATTATCTTCTGTATTGATTTGATAAACCATTTTACTGTCATCTGAATGAAGCAATTCCAAAATATCAATATCAAAAATCTCAGCAATCTGCTCCAAACGCGGAATATTCAAACGGGTTTCACCCCGCTCAATCCGAGCATAGCCGTTTACCGATAAATCCAATTTATCCGCCATATCTTCCTGAGTCCAAGATTTCTGCTCTCTCATCAAACGGATACGTTCGCAAGCTTTCATATATCTCCCGTTTTACGGTGGATTCACACCGTTTTGCGTGCTGGTTTTCTTTGGTAAAAAAAGATAATTTCCAAATTTCGGCTTAAACCGAAATTATTAAGTATATGACAAACTTGGATATGAAACATCTTTTTTCGGGAGAATTGAATGAAAATCCATCTATTTGTAGCAACAGGATTATTACTTACTCCTTCGCTAAGCTACGCATCCTGCGCAGAACTTGGTCAAGGCATATGCTCTCACTATCAAAATAACAAATTAATAAAAAAAGGAGAGTGTTTTCTGAATCATTGCTCTAATAGTTCAGGAAGCTCCTATAATTGGTTTTTTGGTAACGATCAATTTGGAACTGCTCAAGCAATAAATAGTGATCATGGAAATGCCTATATGCATAATGCCAAGACTTCCGTGGAAATTAGAGACGCTGTAGAAGTTAAAAACTCAAAGCAGTTTTGTGTAGTTTCAAAAAAACGTAAAGAAAAATACTGCGCCAGATTATTAAAATCTAACTTCTAAATTATTTTATTAATTAAAGGAAATAAAATGACCATCAGAATTTTTTTATGTTTACTCCTTTCTCTGTCGACTGCTGTTTTTGCTGCAAATAAAGATGATACCGCAAAAATTTTGGTTGTGAAGAAGCTCTATTCAAGCCACAACGAACCTGCTTTATCCAAAGAGTTTACTCGTTTACTAAAAATGAATGAGGCACGCTGGGAAAGTGGAAATTTTTGTTTGAGCGAAGATTTTATGCTCACAGGTTTTGCACCTGATACCGATGAGAATTTGGCTCGCCGTACATTAAAGTTGAGTATGGCAAACGGCAAAGTCAAAGCCAGCAGCAAAGCTTCGGATGCAGCTTATTTTTCTGTAATACAAGAAAACGGGCACTGGGTAATTGACGATATGATTCAATATGGGGAATCAAAAAAAACATTCCTTAAAAAGTGTTTAGGCCGAAAAAAGTAAGGAATAAATAATGAAAACTACTTTTTTCTTTGTCGCTCTGCTGGTCGCTGCTTTACCGGTACAAGCTGAAATCTGTAAAGTAACCGACCCAACCGGAACACCGTTGAATGTCCGCTTGGAACCAAACGGCTTAGTATTGGGAAAATTGCGTAATTTCACCCGAGTGTATATCCATTTTTACGATACCGACCTGAAAGGCCGAAGCTGGGCTTATATTTCTTGGCACGGACAGCCGTTGAAATACCGGAGAGACTGGCGGCACGAGGGTTATGTATTTCGTGAGTTTATCAGCTGCTACCGTTGAGTTCGAACAATAAAATGCCGTCTGAAAACCGATATTCCGTTTTTCAGACGGCCTTTTGTTTTGATTGTAAAACCGTTTTACGGCTGCGGTATGATGTCGCACGTTCCGTCGGTTTCGCAGTTTGCGGCGCGGTAGAGGCGGATTAAGTGCGCGGTGGAGCTGTCGTGCTCCTGCGTGGGAATGTCGCCGTTCAGTTCGGCGAGAATGGTTTTGGCGAGCTGTTTGCCGAGTTCTACGCCCCATTGGTCGAAGCTGTTGATGCCCCACACTACGCCTTGTACGAATACTTTGTGTTCGTACATCGCAATCAGGCTGCCCATATTGCGCGGATCGACTTTGTCGAGCAGGATAATATTGGTCGGGCGGTTGCCGGAGAAGGTTTTGTGCGGCACGAGTTCTTCAATCTGTTTGCCGTCCATTCCCTGCGCTTCCAGCTCGCGGCGGGCTTCGGCTTCGGTTTTGCCGCGCATAAAGGCTTCGGCTTGGGCGAATACGTTGGACAGCAGGATTTCGTGGTGGCCGGGCAGATTGCTGCGTTTTTCCAAGCTGGCAATCAGGTCTATCGGTGTAATGTGCGTTCCTTGGTGCAAGAGTTGGAAAAAGGCGTGCTGGCCGTTGATGCCGGTTTCGCCCCAGATAATCGGGCCGGTTTCGGTTTGCACGGGCAAGCCGTCGCGCGTTACCTGTTTGCCGTTGCTTTCCATATCAAGCTGCTGGATAAACTTCGGCAGGCGGTGCAGATATTGGTCGTACGGGGCGATAACGTGGCTGCCGCCGCCGTAATAGTTGATGTACCAAATGCCGATCATTCCCATAATCACGGGCAGGTTGCGCTCAAACGGCGTTTCGATGAAATGGCGGTCCATTTCGTGCGCGCCTTCCAGCATTCGGATAAAGTTTTCTTCGCCCAAATACAGCATAATCGGCAGGCCGATGGCCGACCACAGGCTGTACCGGCCGCCTACCCAATCCCAAAATTCAAACATATGGTCGGTGTCGATACCGAAATCGGCTACTGCCTGTTTGTTGGTGGAAACGGCAACGAAATGTTTGGCGATATCGGCTTCGCTGGCTTCGCGCAAGAACCATTCGCGCGCGGTTTGGGCGTTGGTCAGCGTTTCCTGCGTAGTAAAGGTTTTGGAGGCGATGATAAACAGCGTGGTTTCCGGATGCACTTTTTTCAGCGTATCGCGCAGCTGGCGGCCGTCCACATTGGAAACAAAGTGCATTTTCAGGCGCGGATGGCCGTACGGTTTCAGCGCGGAACACATCATCAGCGGCCCCAAATCCGAGCCGCCGATGCCGATATTCACCACATCGGTAATCACTTGGTTGGTATAGCCCAGCCATTCGCCGCTGCGTACCGCGTGCGAAAAGCGCCCCATTTTTGCCAGCACTTCGTTCACTTTCGGCATCACGTCTTCGCCGTCCACAAAAATCGGCGTATTCGAGCGGTTACGCAGCGCAATATGCAGCACCGCACGCTTTTCCGTGCTGTTGATTTTGCCGCCGGAGAACATCGCTTCCATCTGCTCGGGCAGGCCGCTTTCGCGCGCCAGTTGGAACAAACCGGCCAGCGTTTCATCGGTAATTCGGTTTTTGGAAAAATCCACTTTCAAACCGCCCACTTCCAACCAATAACGCTTTGCGCGCTCCGGATCTTGTGCGAACAAATCGCGCATATGCACTTGGCGCGTATCTTCAAAATGCTGCCAGAGTTTGCCCCAAGCAGGCAGTTCGGCGAGGTGTTTCATAATCTTTTCCTTATTTGTGAAGCGTTGTTTTTATCGTTTTCAGACGGCATAGCAATGCAGAGGCCGTCTGAAAAAGGCACGCCTGTTTTTATCAGACTGAGGAGATACTCGGGTCAAGCCCGAATATAACGGTGTTTTGGTGTTTTTATGGATATACGGCCTTTTCAGACGGCCTCAGCCTCTGCGGCCTGCAAAATCTGCAATACTTCGCGGTATTGCGCCATTCTGTCCAAATCTTTTTCGCTAACAACCGGCAGACGGCTCAAATCCATATTATCGGCCACATCGGCCAATTTCACTTGTCGGGCAATCGGATTCGCTGCCGCACGGTGCGCGGCTTCGATGCGGTTTTCGCCACGCTTTTTCGTCAGCGCAATCACAGCTTCAACCACCGCTTCTTCAAAACCGTGTTCGCGCAAATCAGCGGCTGTCAGCGGCGTGTCTTCAATCAAATCGTGCATTACCGCCGCCATTTTCGCCCGTTCGTCCGCCACCGCCATCATCACGCGCAAGGGGTGCAGAATATACGGGCTGCCGCCTTTGTCCGTTTGCCCGGCGTGGTAACGGGCTGCCAATTCGATGGCTTTTTCCAAAGTTGCCATAGATTTGATTTCTTATGATTTTTTTCAAACGTTATACTCAACCTTAATCTGAGTATCTTGCCGTTTGCTTTACTGTTAAATCCAGCGGAGGGGATACGGTTTTTTTTGGGGTTATATGGCTACGGCTTTTTCAGACGGCCTTGTAAACCGCAGTTCGGGTTAGAGTGAAACGGAAACCCGACATTTTCGGAATCATCGCAGGTGTTGGGTTTCCACTTTGTTTCAACCCAACCTACTTCCGCCGCACGACCTACCCGTGCAGGCAGGAAAGAAGATTCAAAGCAAACCGAACCGAAAATAAGGGCGGCGGCCGTTTCCTACAAACCGCCGTCTTGCCGGGCTGCGGCCGGTTTAATTTTCGCCCTTATGGCTGCTCAGGCTGCGTTTGCCTTTTTCCAGTTGCAGGCTGGCAGTTTCACCCAAACGCAGCGCAAGGCCAATGGCGAGAATGTCGATAACCGCCAATTTCAAAATACGCGAAACCATCGGCGTGTAGCGGCCGCCGTCCTCCTGCGAAGTAACATTCAGCACGCAGTCGGCCAAATGCGCCAACGCGCTGTCGGCGCGGGTAATCGCAATCACGGAAGCATTGTTCTGCTTGGCGATGCTGACGGCGTCCAACAGCTCGATGGACGAGCCGGAATGGGAAACCACCACCAAAACGTCTTGCGCGGTCAGCACGGAAGCAGCCATCAACTGGATATGCGGATCGGAATACGCCACTGTGGACATACCGAAACGGAAAAATTTGTGCTGCGCGTCCTGCGCGACAATGCCGGAATTGCCCACGCCGTAAAACTCAATGCGGCGTGCGTGGGTCAGCATCGCAATAGCTTTTTCCAGCTCGTCTTCGCGCAAAAAACGGCGCATACCGAGCAAGGAAGCGGCGGTGTTGCCGAGCACTTTTTCCATCACGTCGCCCATATCGTCGTCGGCATTCAGTTCTTCGTGAACGAAAGGCGTACCTTCGTGGCCGATATTGGCCGACAAGGCGAGCTTGAATTCCGGCAGGCCTTTATAGCCGAGGCTGCGGCAGAAACGGATAACGGTCGGCTGGCTGACGGTTGCCTTTTCGGCGATTTCGGCCACTGCCGCGTGGACAAACCATTTCGGCTCGGCCAGCGCACATTCGGCCACTTTGCGCTCTGCGCCCGACAGTTCGGCAAGGGATTCACTGATTTTGCTTAACATAAGCTGTTCTTTCTATTGGATTTCATCAATTCGGAAAACGGAAGCGCCTGCCGGAATAATGATTTTATTGTTTTGCATTTTTTTTGTATTTTTCAGACAGCCTTTGGCAGCGTCAGGCCGTCTGAAAACAGGCCGTCAAGCGTTCAAATCATCGGCCAAACCGACCGCCGCGCCGGAAATGCCCGGATAAGCCGACAACACGATATAAACCGGAATCGGCGCGAGATAGCCGTTGAAACGGCCTTTGCTCTCGAAACGGCTGCGGAACGGCGAAGTTTTGAAGTATTCGGTAAAGCGCGGCAGAATGCCGCCCACCAAATACACGCCGCCGCGCGCGCCCAAAGTGAGCGCGAGGTTGGCCGCTTCCGTGCCGAGCATCGCGCAGAACATATCCAGCACGCGGCGGCACAACGGCGATGAGCCGTCCAGCGCACGTTCGGTAATGTCGGCCGGCGACAATTCCGGCTGCGGCTCGCTTTCGCGTGAAGCAAGTGCCTGATAAATCAGCACCAAACCTGCGCCGCTGAGGAAACGTTCGGCGGAAACGTGGCCAAACTTCTCCTTGGCAAAACGCCAAACTTCGGCTTCTTCTTCGTCAAACGGCGAAAAGCTGACGTGTCCGCCCTCGCCTGCCAACGCGGTATAACCGCCCTGAGCGTTCGGAATCAGACCGCTCACGCCCAAGCCCGTACCGGGGCCGATAACGGCTTTCGGCATCGCAGCCAAAGGCTCGCCGCCGCCGATTTGTACTAATTCGTCCGCAGGCACTTGCACAATCGCCAAAGCCTGCGCGGTAAAATCGTTCAGCAGCAGCAAACGCTGCAAACCGAGCGCGCGGCGTGCTTCTTCAATGGAAAACGCCCAATGGTGGTTGGTCATCTGCACCCAATCGCCGGTAATCGGATTGGCAATGGCAATCGCGGCGTAGTTCACCTGCGGATTGCCGGCGCGGCGCAGATATTCTTTGGCCGCATCGACAATCGTAGCAAAATCTTTGGTCGGCAGAACATCAATCTGTTCAAATACTTGCGGTGCAGTTTCCAAAGCAAAACGCGCATTGGTACCGCCCACATCGGCAATCAGGCGCGGCCACAGGCCGTCTGAAAAATCAGTTTGCGTAATAGACATTGCACACCGCTTTCGGAGAATGGAGAACAAAACTAATCGGCAATTCGGCCGTTTGCGCCTCGGCCGCACGCTCAAATACCGCTTTTTTCTCAGCGCCGCCGATGGCAAGATAAATATGCGGAACAGCAATAATTTCGTTTAAAGTCATCGAGATACGCTCGCGCGGCGCCGTTACCGGCGTGGTATGCAGAAGCGGCGCGGCAAAATCGGGCGAAATGCCGTCTGAAAACTGCGGCGCTTGCGGAAACAGCGAAGCCGTGTGGCCGTCGCCGCCCATTCCCAACACCAGCACATCGGGGCGGCGGTAGTGCTGCACGGCAAACGCCACGGCATCGGCGGTATTTTTCAGACGGCCTTCATCTGCCGCATCGTCAATCAGCGGCAGCCAGTTTGCCGCGGCCGCACGGTTTTGCAGCAGATATTCGCGCACCAGCGCAGTGTTGCTGTCGGCGTGGCTGACCGGCACAATGCGCTCGTCCGCCAAGGTAATATCCACGCGCGACCAATCCAAATCGGCTTGGTTCAAAGCCTGAAAAAAAGCAATCGGCGAGCGTCCGCCCGATACCGCCAGCACGGCGCGTTCTTTCACCGCCAGCGTATCGCGCAGATTGTGCGCCACCGCAGCCGCCAAGCCTTCCGCAGCAGCGGCCGCATCGGCAAATTCCGTCCAATCGAATGACATTTTGTTTCTTTCTTACTTGTTTTGTTGCGTTTCAGACGGCATCAGGCCGTCTGAAAAAGAAGTTATAAGACGTTTGAGAAGCCGCACATCAAAAAGCGTTTTATCCCTGCACAAGCCGGAAATTCAGAGTAAGAAAAACCGTATTTTTACACGCATTTTCCATACAGGCTTAGTAAGCCGGACACCCCCACCCTAACCCTCCCCCGCAAGCGGGAGAGGGGACAGCGTTCAGTTGGTTTTATCATCAACAGTTTGAATAATCCGATCATCGGTCATTAAACTTTTTCCCACAGCCAAACCAAACACTGCCAACCATACTGCAATCTGCTCCCAATCCTGCTTGCGGGAGATGGAACATCTCTGCGCTGTCAATAGCTTAAATCCAATCACCAGCCATCAAATTTTATCCAACAGCTAAACCAAACACCGCCGACCATTCAACAATCTGCCCCCTCTACCGCTTGCGGGGGAGAGCCGGGGTGGGGGTGTGCGGCGCAAGCCGCTTTTTGCGGCGATATTCAGACGGCCTTTGATGCCGTCTGAAAACATTTATTCCTGCTCTTCCGCCCACTTATCACCGTTCTTCGCCAGCATCTCGCGCGCGGCTTGCGGCCCCCACGAACCCGCCGGATAAGTGTACGGCGGTGCGGCGTTTTCGTCAGACCATTCGTCCAACACCGGCTGCACCCAAGCCCAAGCGGCTTCGAGTTCGTCGCGGCGGTTGAACAAGGTTTGACGGCCGGCAATCACTTCGCGCAGCATCACTTCATACGCATCGGCATTGCGGCCGGGCGCGGCTTCGGCCAAATCCAGCACCATTTCGCCCGCGCCCAAATCTTGGCTGCCTTTTTGTTTGACAAACAGTTTCAGCGCAACGGTTTCGTCAGGCTGCAAACGGATAATCAGGCGGTTCGGTGTGTTGCCGTAAAGCGCAGCGGCGTTTTCTTTGAAATTCAATACAATCTGCGCCTCGCGCTCGGCCAAACGTTTGCCGGTACGCAGATAAAACGGCACGCCTGCCCAGCGTTCGTTATCCAGCTCGGCCTGAATGGCCACATACGTTTCCGTACGGCTCTCCGGCGGTACGCGCACTTCCTGCAAATAGCCGTTTATTCCGTCCGCAGCCGTATATTGCGCGCGCACGGTTTTCTGCTTCACTTCGTCCGCATTCATTATTTTCAGCGATTTCACCACGGCCAATTTGGCATCGCGCACATCATCCGCCGCCAAACTTGCCGGCCGCTCCATCGCGGCAAAACACAGCATCTGCACAATATGGTTCTGCACCATATCGCGCAGCGCACCGGTAATGTCGTAAAACTCGCCGCGCTCTTCCACGCCGAGTTTTTCGGCAATGGTAATTTCCACCGATTTGACAAAATTTCTGTTCCACACCGGCTCGAAAAACACATTGGCAAAACGCAGCGGCAGCAGGTTTTGCAGCGCCTCTTTGCCCAAATAATGGTCGATGCGGTAAATCTGGCTTTCTTGGAAATACTGCGCCACTGCTTCATTGATTTCGCGGTTGGACGGCAAATCCGTACCGAGCGGTTTTTCCAAAACAATCCGTACTTTATCGTTATTCAAACCGACGGCCGCCAGCTCGCGGCAGGCGGCGGCAAAAAATTTCGGTGCGGTGGAAAGATAAACGACCACGCAATCCGTGCCTTCGCGTGCGGCTACTTTTTCGCCCAACGCGGCAAACTGCTCGGGCTGGGTAACGTCCAGCGGCAAATAGTCCAAACGCTTGCAAAACGATGCCCACTGGGCTTCGTCCACATTTTTAATATGGCTTTTCGCATCGCTTTCTACTTTGGCTAAAAACTGCTCACGCGAAAATGCGCTGCGGCTCACGCCCAAAATGCGCCCCTGCGGATGCAGCAAACCGGCCGCGTGCGCCTGATAAAGCGACGGCAGCAGTTTGCGCTGCGCCAAATCGCCGGTTGCGCCGAAAAGTACCATATCGAAATTGTTTTGCTTGTCCATACGGATTGCCTTTGTGTGAAGCGTTTGTTATTGCTTTATTTAGCTTTTTCAGACGGCATCGAGGCCGTCTGAAAACAGGAAAAGGAGAGATAAAGGAAAAATCTGCCGCGTTTCGGGCAGAAAACCGTAGCAATCCTACACACTACTACACCGTTTGTCTATGCCGTTTTTGCAATCGCCCGAAGGCGTATCGGCTATCCTTGAAACCGCCTGCCGTTTTTTGACGGAACACAAAGTGGCTGTTTGATAACACGCCCCGATGTTGGAAAATTACAGAAAATCGGGTATAACAGCGGCAAACGATAAAAAAGGCTGCACGCGCAGCCGTTTACTTCAAATCACCGCGTACAAGGCCGTCTGAAAACCGCCGCATACGCCGAGGAGCCACGATGACCGCTTTACACCCTACCCTTGCCGCCGTTACCGCACGGATTGCCGAACGCAGCCGCGACAGCCGCGCCGCTTATCTGGCCACACTGCACACCGCCCGGCAGCACGGCAAAACCGAGCGCAGCCGCTTGGGCTGTTCCAATTTGGCGCACGGCTACGCGGCAATGCCGAAAACGGTGAAAATCGAAATGCTGCGCGACAATGTTCCCAATCTGGGAATGATTACCGCCTACAACGATATGGTTTCGGCACACCAGCCTTTCAAACATTTTCCCGACCAAATCAAAGACGAAGTGCAAAAATCAGGCGCAACCGCGCAAGTGGCAGGCGGCACGCCGGCGATGTGCGACGGCATCACGCAAGGCTATGAAGGTATGGAGCTTTCGCTGTTTTCGCGCGATGTGATTGCGATGAGTACCGCCATCGGCCTGTCGCACCAAATGTTTGACGGCGCGCTTTATTTCGGCGTGTGCGACAAAATCGTGCCCGGCCTGATGATAGGCGCGCTCTCTTGCGGCCATCTGCCGGGAACGTTTGTTCCGGCCGGCCCGATGGCCAGCGGCATCGGCAATAAGCAAAAAGCCCGCACGCGCCAACGTTTCGCCGAGGGCAAAGCCACGCGCGAAGAGTTGCTGGAAAGCGAAATGGCTTCTTACCACAGCCCCGGAACGTGTACGTTTTACGGTACGGCCAATTCCAACCAAATGATGATGGAACTGATGGGTGTGCATCTTCCTGCCGCCGCATTCTGTCCGCCCGATTCTCCGCTGCGCGAAGCCTTAACGCGCGAAGCCGCCGCCAACTTGGTCCGCCGTATCCAAAACGGTACGGCGCAGCCTTTGGGCGAAATGTTGGACGAAAAATCGTTTGTCAATGCAATGGTCGGCCTGATGGCCACCGGCGGTTCGACCAACCACACAATGCACTTGGTGGCGATGGCGCGTGCAGCCGGCATTATTCTGAACTGGGACGATTTCGACGATATTTCCGCCGTTGTACCGTTGCTGATCCGCGTTTATCCGAACGGCGAAGCCGACATCAACCATTTTGCCGCAGCTGGCGGCCTGCCGTTCGTTATCCGCGAGCTGCTGGACAACGGCCTGCTGCACGAAGATGTCGATACCGTTGTCGGCCGCGGCCTGCGTGCCTACACGCAAGAGCCTTTCCTGATCGAAGGCCGTCTGAAATGGCAGGACGCAGTCAGCGAAAGCCGCGATGAGAACATTATCCGTCCCGTATCGCGCCCCTTCTCGCCCGACGGCGGCCTGCGCCTGATGAAAGGCAATATCGGGCGCGGCGTAATTAAAGTTTCCGCCGTGCGCGAAGGCAACCGCGTGATTGAAGCACCCGCCATCGTGTTTGACGACCAGAAAGACGTATTGGCCGCCTTTGAACGCGGCGAGCTGGAACGCGATTTTATTGCCGTCGTCCGCTTCCAAGGCCCTCGCGCCAACGGTATGCCCGAGCTGCACAAACTCACGCCGCCGCTGGGCATTCTGCAAGACCGCGGCTTTAAAGTCGCCCTTGTTACCGACGGACGGATGTCCGGCGCATCGGGCAAAGTACCGGCCGCTATTCATATGTCGCCCGAAGCCCTGCTCGGCGGCGGCATCGGTAAAATCCGCACCGGCGATATGCTGCGTTTCAACTCCGAAACCGGCGAACTCTGCGCACTGGTCGATGAACAGGAATGGGCCGTGCGCACCATTCCGCAGCCCGATTTAAGCCGTAATTTCAGCGGCATCGGCCGCGAACTGTTCGGCGGCTTCCGCGCCGTTGCAGGCAGCGCAGAACACGGTGCAATGAGCTTCGGAGGCGTATTCGGTGAAGTTGAGGCCGTCTGAAAAGATGGTTTTGAATTAAAGACTTGAAAATTTTTTGAGGAAACAGGGAAACTTGTTTCAAGGCGTTTGGGCGTTTTACCTTCGCTTTTAAAGCAAAAAGGTAAAATGTCCAAATTCCAAACAAACACAATAAAAACAGAATATTAAAAACAAACCCTGCCGCCCGAAACCCTTTGTTTTCAGACGGCCTTCCGAAAGGAAAATGAATGACACCCCGTGAAATCCTGACCGCAGGCGCGGTTGTTCCCGTTATCGCGATTGACGATTTATCTTCCGCCGTTGATTTGGCGCATGCCTTAACAGCCGGCGGCATTCCGACTCTGGAAATCACGCTGCGTACGGAGTACGGCATTAAAGCCATTGAATTGATTAAAAAAGAAGTACCGCAGGCGATTGTCGGCGCAGGTACGGTAATCAATGAACGCCAGTTGCAGCAGGTGGCCGATGCCGGTGCCGAATTTGCCATCAGCCCCGGCCTGAATGCGGCGTTTGCTCGTGCCGCCGCGCAAAGCAGCATCTCCGTTATTCCGGGCATTGCCACCGCCGGCGAATTGATGTTGGCATTGGAACACGGTTTTGACACGCTGAAACTGTTTCCTGCCAAAGTGGTCGGCGGACAGGCTGCTTTAAAAGCATTTTACGGCCCGTTTCCGCAAGTGAAATTCTGTCCGACAGGCGGCATTACAGCGCAAAATGCACCCGATTATCTGAAACTGCCGAATGTATTATGCGTTGGCGGTTCTTGGCTAACACCGCGCGAAGCCGTCGCCGCGCGTAACTGGCCGGAAATCACGCGCTTGGCACAACAAGCCGCAGCTTTGAAAGCCTAATCCGTCCATTGCAGCCAGCCAATCGGCACACCTGCTCCAAACTCAGTTTCCGCTGATAGCGGAACAATAAAGGCCGTCTGAAAATACCCGTTTTCAGACGGCCTTTTTCACGGGTAACCCCATTCCAAACGCAATAATCTGCCGGGATATTAGAAAAACACAAACCGCTTTATATACAAAACCTATCGCATCCGCAATATTAACCTACATCAAATTTCCCTGCCGCCGCCGCGCTTATACTGCTTCAAAAGTAGAAAAAACACACACCGCATCCTTTTCTTTCCACCTTAAAAAGGATTTAGCAATGAAAGCGTTTCACAAAACCCTGCCTGCCCTTGCCCTGCTGCCGATGCTGATTTTGGCCGCCTGCTCCGGCGAGCAAAACGCACAAAATACCGCCGCTTCCGAGCCTGCTGCTTCGGCCTCTGCCGGTGACAACAGCCTGCTGCAAGAAGCACAAGCCCTGTTCAAACCGCTGCCCGATGCCAAAGCCCACCAAGCGGAACGCGGCTTTACCGACGAGCAAGTCAAACTCGGTCAGCAATTATGGTATGACGCCCGTCTTTCCAAAGCCAACGACATCAGCTGCAACTCCTGCCACGTTTTAGACACGCACGGCGTGGACAACAAACCAACCAGCCCCGGCCACGAAGGCGCACTGGGCGCACGCAACTCGCCGACCGCGCTGAACGCCGCCTTCTTGGGCAGCCAGTTCTGGGACGGCCGCGCACCAGATTTGGAAGAGCAAGCCAAAGGCCCGATGATCAATCCGGTTGAAATGGCAATGCCCGACCACGATGCCGTTGTGAAAAAAGTCGCCGCCATTCCGGGCTATGCCGCGCAGTTTGCCAAACTTTATGCCGACAAAGGCGAAGTCACCATCAACAACATCGTTCACGCCATCGGCGCATTCGAGCGCACCCTGCTGACACCGAGCCGCTGGGACGACTACCTGAAAGGCAATAAAGAAGCCCTGAACGAGCAAGAACGCCGCGGCGTGCGCGCCTTTATCGACAACGGCTGTATCGCCTGCCACAGCGGTGTAAACCTTGGCGGCGACACCTTCCAAAAATTCGGTTTGGTCAAACCTTACTGGGAATTTATCGATGCGCCGAAACGCGACGAAGGCAAATTTGAAGTAACCGGCAAAGAGGAAGACAAATACGTTTTCCGCGTTTCCCCGCTGCGTAATATTGAAAAAACCGCGCCGTACTTCCACAACGGCAGCGTTTCCGACCTGAAACAGGCCATCAGCATTATGGCCGAAACCCAGCTGGGCAAAACCCTGCCGCAACAAGACATCGACGACATCGCCGCCTTCCTGAACGCCACTACCGGCGAAGTACCTGCCGAAGCGAAAGTCGTACCGGAATTGCCGCAATAAGTTTGACGGCTTAAAAACTTAAATTTCCGGCAAAACCAAGGCCGTCTGAAAACGGGCAAGCTTCGTTTTTCAGACGGCCTTTTATTCCAACGGCTTTCACCTTCAAACCCACCCTATTTGAAGAAATCCGCACAATCCGATATATTTACCCGTCAACCAACTTCAATCCGCCGCCAAGGAGAGCCGAATATGCTGGCACAAATCGAATTAACCCCCGCCCGCGCCGAAGCCTTGGCGCAACTGGAAAAAGCCACCGGCGAAAGCCGCTCCGCCCTGCTTATCCGCGCCTTAGACAGCTTTATCGAGCAGCAGCGCGAATATGAAGAACTGCGCGCTTCCGTGGAACGCGGACGCGCCGATATTGCAGCGGGACGCTGTTATTCTCACGAAGAAGCAATGGCGCGTATCCGCTCGCGCATCAATGAAAGTGCAGGCAAAAAATGAACATCCAATGGTCGGAAAGAGCCATTGATGAAGCTACCGAAATCCTGACGATGGTTGCCGAATACGCAGGATTTGCCAGCACCGAACGCTATCAAGCAGAATTCGACCGCTTAATTTCTCTTGCCGCTGAAAACCCTCAAATGGGCAAAACAGGCATCATCAAAAACACGCGCGAGCTGTACCCGATTAACGGAAAATATCGCGTGGTTTACGAAATTGAAAATAATGCCCTGCGGATTTTAACCGTAAAATCCACCCGCAAACTGCACCAACCCTGAAAACGCCTTCGGGAGTTTTTGCTTTTTCAAACAGCCTACCCGACACATTTTTACGTACTCAAAAACAAAAAGGCCGTCTGAAAACCTGAATTTTCAGACGGCCTCTTTTCCGTTCAATACTCAATCAAAAATCAAATATCGCCCTGCGCTTTCATACGTTCTTCGCCGAACTGCAATTTGTTCAGCGCGGAGAGGTAGGCTTTGGCAGTAGCCACCAGAACATCGGTATCCGCGCCTTGGCCGTTGGCGACTTTGCCGTCTTTGCTCAGGCGGACGCTGGTTTCGCCTTGGCTTTCAGTGCCTTTGGTTACGGCATTGACGGAGTAAATTTCCAAGGTTGCGCCGCTTTGGGCAACGCTTTCAATCGCTTTGAAGATGGCATCGACCGGGCCGGAGCCGGTGGCACTGGCGCGGTGTTCGTTGCCTTTTACGGTAAACACCACTTCAGCTTGCGGTTGCTCTCCGGTTTCGGTAACGATTTTTTGCGAAACGAATTTATAGTGTTCCTGCGCGAGATTCACCATTTCGTCCGACACCAGCGCGTGCAGATCTTCGTCGAAGATTTCGCGTTTTTTGTCGGCCAGTTCTTTAAAACGGGCAAAGGCGGCGTTCAATGCCTCTTCGCTTTCCAGCTCGATACCCAAATCCTGCAATTTGGTTTTGAAGGCGTTGCGGCCGGAAAGTTTACCCAAAGTCAGGCGGTTGGCAGCCCAACCTACTGATTCAGCAGACATAATTTCATAGGTTTCGCGGTGCTTCAATACACCGTCTTGGTGGATGCCGGATTCGTGCGAGAAAGCATTGGCGCCGACAATCGCTTTGTTCGGCTGTACGGGATAGCCGGTTACGGTTGAAACCAGTTTGGAAGACGGTACGATTTGCGTGGTGTCGATACCGGTTTCCAAGCCGAAGACGTCGTGGCGCACTTTCAACGCCATTGTGATTTCTTCAATCGAGGCGTTGCCTGCACGCTCGCCCAAGCCGTTTACAGTACATTCTACTTGGCGTGCGCCGCCTTTCAGGGCAGCCAGCGAGTTGGCCACGGCCAAGCCCAAATCGTTGTGGCAGTGTGCCGACCAGATGACTTTGTCGCCGTTCGGCGTTTTGGCAATCAGTTCGCGGAAGAAGGCTTCGGTACGGTGCGGAATAGAATAGCCCACGGTATCGGGAATATTGATGGTGGTTGCGCCCGCTTCAATCACCGCGCCGCAGATTTCGGCCAAGAAGTCGATTTCGGAACGCAGCGCGTCTTCGCAGGAAAATTCCACATCGTCGGTGTATTCTTTGGCGATTTTCACGGCTTTTACCGCTGCCTCAATCACCTGCTTCGGCTTCATTTTCAGCTTATATTCCATATGAATCGGGCTGGTGGCAATGAAGGTATGAATACGGCGGTTGGCGGCCGGTGCAATCGCTTCACCGGCTTTGCGGATGTCGTTTTCCACGGCACGCGAGAGCGAGCAGACGGTGGCTTTGGTTAAGGTTTTGGCGATTTCGTTCACCGCTTCCCAGTCACCAGGGCTGGCGGCGGCAAAACCGGCTTCAATCACATCTACGCCCAATTTTTCCAGCTGGCGCGCCACGCGCAGTTTTTCTTCTTTGGTCATCGCTGCGCCGGGCGACTGTTCGCCGTCGCGCAAGGTGGTATCGAAAATAATGACGCGGTTGTTTTGGCTCATTTGTGGTTTCTCCAAAGTGGTTTCGTGGTGCATAAATGCGTTCAAGTCCAAAGATCTGCCCTGCGCTTCGGCAAGAGCGGTCAGCTTCTGCAACTGGTTCAGCGGCAGCGAGCCGCGTGCACGCCATTTATAAATCGCGGCGGTGGAAGCCGCATTGTCGGGATCGTATTGTTTCAGGGCTTCGGCCAGCGCGTTCACGCCGCCGAAATAGGCGATTAAGCGGTCGATGTCCAATTGCATTTTTCTTGTCCAATTTCTTGGGATTGTGTTCGGAACAGAAGCGGAATATACGCAAGATTGCCGTATCGGTCAATTTGTTTTTATAGAAATCTTGTCCAAAATTTATTTTTAGACTTTTTGTCTAAATTTTGGATTTCCGTCCGGTATTTTTAGACGGCATTTTAACAGCAAGGCCGTCTGAAAAGCAGGCTGTATCAGGCATTCCGAATCATAGAAAGCCAATCCGCCCTTTTCGCAATATTCCCGACAATCTCGCTGTTTGCCGGCAATTCAGGTAAACTGCCGCTTCTTTTTTCCAATCTTTCCCGATTTTCAGACGGCCTATGCACACCTCTTCCCTTCCCCACGAATGGCGCAGCGAAAGCAGCCAGAAACCGCCCAAAAGCGCAGTTTACCGCCGCGAAGCCAATGCCGCGCAGATTCTGAAAGCCGCACACGCAGGCGAAGCCACTGTTTGGACGGGCGATTTCCACAATGCCAAACAAGTGTTGGCCGCGCTGAAAAAGCGTGTGCGAACACCGGAAAAATGTACAAAGCCGTCTGAAAACAGCGTAACCGGCACTGCCGCGCTGTTCCACCGGCACCGGATGAAACAGTCCCAGCAAAGCCGCCTGATCAATATGTTGGCCGTAGAAATCGGCGCAAATTTTACGCTGGATCTGCCGCGTGCGCCCGACATCGCCGCCGCCCTCGCTGACGTGTACGGCGAACCGAACCGCGAGCCTTTCCTGCTGCCGCTCAACCGCCTGCTCGGCTTTCTCGGCGCACACGAATGGCACAAAAAAGGCGTGGATATTCCGCAGCTTAACGGAAAAATCCACGTTCCCTTCGGCGTATTCTCGCCCTTGCGCGGCGAATATCTGGATTTGGTTTGGCAAGCGCCGCTCCATCCCGATTTTCAGACGGCCTTCGACATCGGCACCGGCTCCGGCATACTCGCCGCCCTGTTGGCCGAACGCGGCCTGAACGTTACCGGCAGCGACAACAATCCGCGCGCCGCTGCCTGCGCGCGCGCCAATCTCGCACAGCTCGGCTTGGACAACAAAGTCCGCATTGAAGAAACCGACGGTTTTCCGGAAGGCCGCGCCGATCTGATCGTCTGCAATCCGCCCTGGCTGCCCGCCAAACCGACCTCGGCCGTCGAAACCGCGCTCTACGATCCTGATTCCGCAATGCTGACCGCCTTTCTCAACGGCGTTTCCGCACATCTGAACCCCGATGGCGAAGCTTGGCTGATTATGTCCGACCTCGCCGAACATCTCGGCCTGCGCGAACCCGATTGGCTGGAAAACCGGATTACCGCCGCCGGCCTGCACATTGCAGACAAATTGAGCACCAAACCGCAGCACGCCAAAGCCGCCGACGCTTCCGACCCGCTCGCCTTCGCACGTATGCAGGAAACCACCTCGCTTTACCGGCTGCGTACAGCCAAATAAATATCCGAGCC
>JAUNKU010000010.1 GCA_030532645.1 Neisseria sp.
ACTACCAAAGTCCCGCAGCGCAAACAGCCCGTTTTCACGAACGGGCTGTTTTTTTACTTGGCCGAACAGGAAAGGCCGTCTGAAAATCCCTTTTTCAGACGGCCTTAATGCTGCCCCTCAAAACGCCTTGTCCAAGCTGATAAACAGCTTCTGCTTGCGGTACGAATGGAACGCATCGATATTGCTGTCCACATCCGTTATCCGGTAATTCAGCTTCGGCGTAATGCCCCAATAGCTTAATTTATTGTTCCACAGCGAAAGCGTACCCGCCGTTACCTTATCCTTACGGCGCATATCGCGGTAGATATAATGCGTACCGTCATAATATTCATTATAGCGGTTCACACTCAGGCGGCTGCCGAAATCCCACGGCCATTGCTGCCCCCAGCCCAAATAAACGCCCCTGCGCTTGCTGCTCGCGCCCGGACGCGCGTGCATTTTATCGCGGCCGTAGTTTACGCCGCCGAAGAAATAAGTATTCGCGCCGAAAAGATACGTTGCCCCCATATTGGCACGCGCATCGCGGCCGTCCGTATGATTCGCATAATTTTTCCAACCCAAACCGCCGCCGAGCGACAAACGCCAGCGCGGCGACACCCAAGAAGCATAATCCGCATCAAAACCGCTGCGCGAATAATATTTTTCCCCGCCATAGCGCCGCCATTCCCAAAACGGTACCAAACTCCATTCGCCCTTCAAACTCTTATTGCGGTAGCCCGCATTCACATTCAGCGTCGCATCATCAAAATCGTGGTTATCCCAATACGTTATCCCGTCCAACGCCGCGCCCGCCGTCAAATAATGATTGCCGCCGACATTCCAATCCTTCTGCGCCGAAGCACCATACTCAACACCCCTGCCCGATTGCGGCAGCGATTCCGGATTTTTCGTCAAAGGCAGGCTGCCCAGCTGCGGAATCGTAAACACCTCCTGCGAAGACGCATTATTGATATTATCGTCGCGCACATAATTCGCCCGAGCCGAAAAATCCCATTGATCGCGCATTTCCGCCGCCGCCAAATATTCATCAATTCGCGGTAAAACCTCTTCCGGCAAACCGGCCGCCTTTGCTTCTTCAAACGTTTCCACCGCATCGCGCGTTTGCTTGTCCTCAAACAGCATCGCCGCCAAATCCAGCCGCACCGTCGGCAAATCCGGCTTTTCCGCCAAAATCTTGCGGTATAAAGCAATGGCCTTTTTATGCTCCCCTTGCGCACGCCAAAGCGCACCCTGTGCAAAATCCACCAGCGTTTCATCACGCTCAGGCAACGAACGGTACACCGGCAAAAGCTCCGCCACCGCCGCAAAATCCTGCGCCGCCAAAGCCTGATTCAGCAGCATCTCGCTTAATTCCGGCTTTGCTTTCACATCGGCCAAGGTCAGCGGCGTTTGCGGATTAAGGCCGTCTGAAAAACCGCTTTGTTCGGTTTCAGACGGCATAAAAGAAGCCTCTGGCGCATCAGGCAGACGCTCGGGGACAGCTTGCTCGATTTGGCGGTTTAAGGCTTTATCGGTTTCGGATTCAATATGATTGAGCAGCAAAGGTTCTGCACAAACCGATAAAGGCAACATTAAAGGAAATAAAAGTAACTTACGCATAATTAGCTTTCAGAATAAGGAATCACTTTTAAGGATTTTTAGAAGTGTTATATTGAGTTTTCAATTTATTCAACTGCTCATTTACAGTATTCAAACTGCCAAGCTGCCTCATAATTTTTTTCATCTCAATCTCTACCGACTGTTCGGCGCGCTCAACCTTAACAAAAGCTTTTTTAAACTTTCTTTCCGCTTTTTCTAATTGCCCCACACTTTTAAAAAATGCAGTTTGCATTTCAATATCCTTTGAAACCTCCTTCCAAGCAACATCATCATTATTTAATGTTTGCCTCAATTCTTCCATTTTTCCCCGTATTTCTTCAAGGTGTTGCTCTGACTTTTTCAAACCTTGAATAACTTTTTCTACTTTACTATCTGTTTCTGACAATCCCTTATCTACTTCCCCAAATCCGTTAAACTGTTTATCATCTAAGGTAGCCCCCGAGATAATCATAGACAACATAATCGGAACAAAAATATAAACACTATAAGCAATTATCTCCGTTCCCCAGCCAAAGTTTTGATTTGACGTAATCAAACCGCAAATTCCAATAATAAAAATAACAGCCATAATTACCATTACACCAGTGCTAGTGAATAATTTACCCTTATTTCTCATACCGTTTAAGTAATATAAAGAAAACATTGGAAAAAATGATAAGAACAATAAAAATAAAGTCTCATAAGGAGCATTCACAATATTCTCAATTTTCAGCAAATTGAAATGGGCTGCAAAGCAAAGGGAAACAATAAAACCTATTGTTGCTACCATAAATCCTATGCAAAATCTGATAATTTTCATTTTTAACTTTCCAAAATAAAATTACAAAGTAGGCGGCCAAGCCGCCTACTGCTTATTGACAACCAATCAATTTATGGCTGGCGTTTACCGATTAAACCGCTATTATTTACACCATGATGCGTCTTAATCTTTAATACACCACCGATTTCTTCAGCTTTAGGCCCTATAAGCATTAACTCAAGACTACCTTTAATTGTTCTAGGCTCATCACCATATTTACCAGGCATAGTTACTAGCCAGTCTCCAATAGGATAAGTAGATGATTTGCTTTGATAAGGAATAGTGATATCCCTGCCATCATCACTAATACGGTTAACAATAGAACCATCTACATAAACATCCTGCACGTAATAAGCACCCCGATCTTCCTTATCCAGTTTTACATTCAAAGTAAAATCTCCATCCTTTCCAACATCATAGCGATATACATTTCCTTTATAAGTTGCATTTACCAAATGACCGAATTTAAATACAGGATCTGAGAGCAATAGATGACTAGCAGAAACAGATTTATCCCTATATGTCGGAATATGAGAACTATAGCTAACAGAATCCCACCAACCTACTGGAGTAGGACTACGCCATAAAGCCAATGAACTATATGTTTGTTTGATAATATCTACTTTCTTCTGGTATTTACGTGTTTCAATTATCCTTTCTTCCGAGACTTTATTCTGATTCTTAGCAAAATATCTATCCTCATATACTGGCTGATTTCTATATAGGATATCTTCTTTTAAATGTTCCGTTGGAATGTAAGAGAATCTTGCCCCATCTCTTAGGCCCATCGTCAACTTTTTTGTTCCCCATCCATTGATATCTTCTTGGCTATAATATGATGATGGGATTTCATCTTCAGATTTAAGTACATCAACATATGCAGATACGGATATAGAATTATCCTCATTATCAGGAAAATCACTTAACCAAGCGTTATATAATTTTCCATTCCATGCTTTCGGTAAAACTTTATCAACCAAAAAATTTTGGCGATCTCCTTCAAGTACCTGCCCGGATGCATTAACTCTAACTCTAGAGATAAGGTCATCTCGCTCATTAAATGATACCTTGTTTCCAGCGATATAAAGCCCCGCTGCTGGCTCAGCACTGAGGAAATGCCCTCGGAGTCCATACTCCCGAATATCTTTACCCAGCACCATATACTTCTCTTTTTCAGCCTTAGCCTGCTGCTCTTCCGCTGCTTTTTTGCTTTGATACTCGGCTTCGGCTCGGGTTTTCAAGGCATCTGCCGCTGTTTTCGCGGCCTGCTGCGTATTCAGATTGCTGTTGGCCGTCTGAAAAGCGGCTTGCGCCTGTTTCAACTGCTCGGCAGCCTGCTGTTGCAGTTTTTCGGCGGCGGCGCGGGTATTGGCCGTGGCTTTGGCTACGGCTTCATCGGCAGCAGCTTTGGCCTGCTGCGCGGCGGTTAATGCGGCTTGGGCGCTGGTTTTGGCGTTTTGCGCTTGGGTTAAGGCGCTACCGATTTGCTTGGCGGCAGCAGCGGCTTTTTGCGCGGCAGCCTGTTTTTGTGCGGCGGTGCTTGCAGCAGTAACCGCTTTTTGCGCTTCGCTCTGCGCGGTTTTAGCGGTTTGTGCGCTACCTGCAGCGGTTTGGTTGGCCGCTTTGGCTTTATCCAATTCGCTGGTGCCTTTGCCTAATGCGGTTTCGGCAGCCTGTTTGCGCGCTTGGGCGATTTGCTCGGCGCTCTGCTTGGCTTCGTCTTGCTTTTTGCTGTCGGCTACGGCCTGCTCGGCGCGGATTTTCAGCTGGTCGGCCTGCTGTTTGGCGGTTTGACGGGCTGCGGCGGTTTGGTTGGCGGCAGTCAGGGCGGCTTCGGCCTGTTTCAGCTTCTCGGCGGCCTGCTGTTGCAGTTTTTCGGCGGCAGCGCGGGTGTTGGCCGTGGCTTTGGCAACGGCTTCATCGGCTGCGGTTTTGGCTGCTTTGGCGGCATTCAGCGCGGCTTGGGCGCTGTTTTGTGCGGCTTGCGCTTGGCTCAGGGCTTGTGCGCTTTGCTGTGCGGCCGTTGCGGCTTGATTGGCGGCAGCTTGTTTGGCTGCGGTATTGCTTGCGCTGTTCAAAGCCTGCTGGGCGGCAGTTTTGCTGCTGTCTGCGGTTTTGGCTGCTTGGGCGGCGCTGCTGTTGGCGGCTTGGGCTTTGCTCAATTCGCCGCTGCCTTTGCTTAATGCGGCCTCTGCGGTTTTCTTGCGCGCTTGGGCGATTTCTTCGGCGGTTTTCAGCTTCTCTTCGGCGGCTTTGGCATCGGCCAAGGCTTTATCGGCCTGCTGTTTGATTTTGGCGGCTTCGCTTTGCGCGCTGTTTGCCTGCTGCTCGGCCTGTTTGGCGGCGGCGGTATTTTTCGCGGCTTGGGCGGCTAAGGCTTCGGCTTTTTTCTGCTGCTGGGCGGCGGCGGTTTTATCGGCTTCGCTTTCGGCCAGAGCCAAGGCGCGCTTGGCGGCTGCCAGTGCTTTATCGGCAGCGGCTTGGGCTTTTTCCGCTTGGGCGCGGGCGGCTTTGGCGGTATTCAGCGCTTGATCGGCGGTTTGTTTGGCTGCGGCAGCGCTGTTGGCGGCGGCTTGTTTGTCTTTGCCTG
Source organism: Neisseria sp. (assembly GCA_030532645.1). Taxonomy (GTDB): domain Bacteria; phylum Pseudomonadota; class Gammaproteobacteria; order Burkholderiales; family Neisseriaceae; genus Neisseria. The sequence continues at coordinate 4,989 of JAUNKU010000010.1, forward strand.
CTTGGGCGGCGGCGCTTTGTTTGTTGCGCTCGGCGGCGGCTTTGGCGGCCTTGCCGGCATCGGCTACGGCCTGATTGTTCAGGCCGGCTTCTGCGCTGCGGTAGGCGGCTTGGGCATTGGCGGCGGCTGTCGGATAATCTTTGGCCTGCTCTTCGCCTTGCTGGTTCGGCTGGTTGAGGCCGAAATCGGGCAGGTTGTCGGTATGCGAGGAGCAGGCGCTCAATACGGCGAGGCTCATCAGGCTCAATACGGCTTTGCCGCCGAAGCGGCTTTTGGTGTTTTGATTCATGGAAGCTTCCTTTGTGTTTCTTGGAAAAAACGGCGGTTCCGCTGATTGGGAGCTGCCGCCGTAACAGAAAGCCGCTGTTTCTTTACAGAAAACAGCAAGCGGCAGAAGCTTACCCCCCCCCCCGAAAATTTATTAAAAGTTTTGTAAAGATTTGTTTATATCTAAACAAGCAAAGGGCTTTTCGCCAATTCCGGCAAAAAGCCCTATAATTTGCGCCTGCGCGGGCTTTGATTTGATGTTTTTTTTGCCAAAGCCTGCTGTTTTCAGACGGCCTCTTTTTCTTTTTTGCCTGCTTATGAATCCGAAATCCCGAACTTGGCGGCGTTTTTGTGCGCACAAACGCGGTTTTTACAGCCTGATTGCGCTCGTTTTGCTGTTTGCGGCGGCGCTGGCTGCGCCCTTGTGGAGTAACGATAAGCCGGTTTGGGTGTTTTATCAGGGCAAGCATTTTTTTCCGCTGGTTTATGAGTATCACGACCGTGATTTCGGCGGTGATTTCGATACGCCGGCGGATTATCTTGATCCGTTAATCCGCCGCAATCTGAGTTCGGACGGCAACCGTGCGCTGTTTCCGCCTAATCCTTATGCGGCGGCTACGCTGAATGAGTTTGATACGGCTGCCGATCCTGCGCCGCCGTCTGAAAACCATCTTTTGGGAACGGATGACCGCGGCCGCGATGTGTTGGCGCGTTTGGTGTACGGTTTCCGTGATTCGCTGCTGTTTGCGCTGGCGCTGACGGCGGTAACGACTTTTATCGGCGTGCTGGTCGGCGCGGTGCAGGGCTATTTCGGCGGCAGGGTGGATTTGTGGCTGCAACGTTTTCTGGAAATCTGGGGCGGTATGCCCGAGCTTTATCTTTTGATTATTTTGTCTTCGTTTTTTTCGCCCGGCCTGCTGGTTTTGCTGCTTCTGCTTTCGCTGTTCGGCTGGATCGGTTTGTCGGATTATGTCCGCGCGGAGTTTCTGAAAAACCGGCAGGCGGATTATGTGGCGGCGGCGAAAAGTATGGGCGTATGCGATGTGCGGATTATGCGGCGGCATATTCTGCCGAACAGTTTAACGCCGGTTTTGGCGTTTCTGCCTTTCCGGATTTCCGGTGCGGTGCTGGCGCTGACCAGCCTTGATTTTCTCGGTTTGGGCGTTCCGGCTTCGCAAGCGAGCTTGGGCGAACTTTTGGCGCAGGGTAAAGACAATTTGGACGCTTGGTGGATCGGCCTTTCGGCCTTCGGTACGCTGACGGTAATGCTGCTTTTGCTGGTAATGATCGGCGAAGCGTTGCGGCAGGCGTTTGATGTGCGCGCAAAAACGTGAAAGGCCGTCTGAAAAATGATGCAGGAAACAATGCTCCGTATTCAAAATCTCAATGCTTTTTTCGGCGACAAGCAAGTGTTGCACGATATTTCGCTCGACATCAAACGCGGCCGCAAAACGGCAGTGGTCGGCGAAAGCGGCAGCGGTAAAACGGTGCTGGCGCAAAGCATTATCCGCCTCAATCCCGATGTTCGGCTGACGGGCGGAATTTTGCTGGACGGCCAAAATGTGCTTGAACTTTCCGAACGCGGCCTGCGGGCGCTGCGCGGTAAAAAAGTGGGAATGGTGTTTCAAGAGCCGATGACGGCGCTCAATCCGGTGATGAAAACGGGCAGGCAGATTGCCGAAGCGGCCGCGCTGCATTTGGGTTTGAACCGCCGCGAGGCTTGGCAGACGGCGGTGGCGCGTTTGCGTGAAACCGGCATCGAGCCTGCGGAAGAAAAAGCGGCAGCTTATCCGTTCCAACTGTCCGGCGGCCAGCGGCAACGGGCGATGATTGCTGCGGCGGTTGCTGCCGAGCCCGAGCTGCTGATTGCCGACGAGCCGACCACCGCGCTTGATGCCGCTGTGCAGGCGCAGATTCTGGATTTGCTGAACCAGCTGCAACAGGCGCGCGGTATGACGCTCTTATATATTACGCACGATTTGAATTTGGTACGCCGTTTTGCTGATGATGTGATTGTGATGCAGCACGGGCGCGTGGTGGAGCAAGGCAGCGTAGAGGCGGTTTTCAGACGGCCGCAACACGCCTACACGAAAATGCTGCTGGAAAGCGGTACGCTGCACATTGCAAGGCCGTCTGAAAACCGCACAGCAAACGCGCCCGTCCTTCAAGCGCAGCAGCTGGCTTGTTCGGTGTATGAAAAAAGCGGCTGGTTCAAAACGCGCGAAAAAGTGCTGCTGCACCCCGTTTCCTTTTCCCTGAATGCAGGCGAAACGCTGGGCATTATCGGCGAGAGCGGCAGCGGCAAAACCACTTTGGCCAAATCGCTGCTCGGTCTGAACGCGCATACGGGCAGCGTCGAGATTCACGGCAAGCCGTTCGGCAAAACCACGCGCCGCGCCGTGCAGATGGTGTTTCAAGACCCGTTCGGCGCATTCAATCCGCGTATGAATATCTTTGAAGCGCTTGCGGAAGGTTTGGACGTACACGAGCCGCAGCTAGGCCGCGAAGAAAAACGCGCGCGCGTAGCCGAAGCTTTGGCGGCAGTGGCAATGCCCGATGATATTTTGGAACGTTATCCGCACGAATTTTCCGGCGGCCAACGCCAACGGCTGGCGATAGCGCGTGCGCTGGTGATGCGCCCCGAAGTGCTGGTATTGGACGAGCCGACCAGCGCATTGGACGCGCAAAACCGCCGCCAAATCTTGGCCTTGCTCGCCAAACTGCAAGCGGAACGCGGCTTGGCAATGATGTTAATCAGCCACGACTTGGCCGTTATCCGTGCCCTGTCGCAACGGGTGATGGTGCTGCACCGGGGGCGTGTAGTCGAAGAAGGCGCGTGTGAAAAGGTGTTCGCCGCACCTAATCACGAATATACAAAGAAACTATTATTCCACGCGCACCCTTGAAATTTTGCCGCCAAACCCCTATTCTTGCGCCTAAGTGAAAAAGGGCGGCCGCCCTTTGGTTTTGACAGACACATTGAAAGGTTTAATGATGAGCAGCGAATTGATTGTACACGCCACCGATGCCAGCTTCGAGCAAGACGTTTTGAAATCCGAATTGCCGGTATTGCTGGACTTCTGGGCACCTTGGTGCGGCCCGTGCAAAATGATTGCACCGGTTTTGGACGAAGTAGCCGCCGAATTTGAAGGCCGTCTGAAAGTGGTTAAAGTAAACGTGGACGAAAACCAGCAAGCCCCTGCCCAATTCGGCGTGCGCGGCATTCCGACTTTGATGGTATTCAAAAACGGCGAAAACGTAGCCACCAAAGTAGGCGCATTGGCGAAAAACCAGCTGGTTGCTTTTGTTGAAGCGTCTATTGCCTAATCAGTTGGTTTACCAATAAAAAACAAAACGGTATGCAGAAAAGCATACCGTTTTTTTGTTTAAAGGCCGTCTGAAAAATACGGTCTTCAAACGGCCTTGCCCTTATTCGGGCAGATATTGTTTCAGTGCCGGCAGGAAACATTCCACCAAGCCCAAAGTTTCGCCGTTGCCGTGAACAAACACCGAACGGCGGGCAGCAAAGGCCGTCTGAAAATACCGCTCGGCCGCATCATCTACACCCAGCGGCACACCGGCGGCATATTCGATCGGCGTACGGGTCACGCCCAAGCTGCCGTCAAACAGCCGTTCCCCCAAAGGCTGCGTACCGCAATCGAGCAAACCGCGCCAGAAAAGGCTGTTTTCCGCACACAAACTGCGCGCCCAAATCACCGGTTTGCCGTCCAAACATAGCAAGACTTCGCGGGTAAAACCCTGCTGCGGCTGCGCCAAACCCGCCCAAAAACCACCGGCCTGCCCCACTCCAGAATGCAGCAGCCGTACCGAAAAATCATCACTCAAACTTTTCAGCACCACAGTCAGCGACTGGCGGCTCAACAGTTCGCGCGCAGCAGCCGACAAATCGTCTTGCGGCCACTCCTGCCGCCAATGCACATTCATTTTTCTCTTTCCGGCAAGCAACCCGCCGCCTTGAAATATTCCATAAAATCGTACCGCCGAAGCTGAACCGGTTTCGTATTCTTGAAGCACCCCGAACCAGATAAATACAAACAACGCTTGCGTATGCCCACTGCGCCAAATTTTCAGAAACTTCCTGCTTTCCGCCAAACAAAAAAGTTGGCAAAGTGCCGCAAAGCGGAACAGTACCTCCTGATTTTTCAGACGGCCTCCAAGCCTCTGCTACATTCTCGCCATTTCATTACGCAGCGCACGCAGGGTTTGGCGGCGGTCGCGGATTTCGGCTTCCAAACGGCTGATGCCGCTACTGTCATTCTGCTGTTTGGCGGTTTTCAGACGGCCTTCGGCAGCAGCTAAGGCGGCTTGTTCGGCGTTGATTTCTTGTTTGACAGTTTGCAGTTTGGTATCGGCAGGACGCGCTTTGCTGCCCGGCTTGGCCGCTTCGGCAACAGGTTTCGCGGTATTTTTTACCTTAGCCGCTGCGGTTTTCGGCGCAGTTTTCCCCGCTTCGGCTGCAATCGGTTTCTTAGCCGTTTGCGTTACGCCTCCGCCCGTATTTTCCGCGCGGTAGCGGCCGAGCGGCGGCAGTTCGCTGACTACACAGTTTTCAGACGGCCTTGCGGTGTACACGGTTTCATTGCCGTGTCGGCAGAGATAAACCGTTTGCGCGGAGGATTGGTAGGCAAGCAACGTGGCAGAAAACAGCAAGGCCGTCTGAAAATGGCAGGTTACCGTATAAGCAGTTTTTCGGAAGATGTTCATACGCCGCTCCTTGAAAACAGGAAGGCAAATCGTAACATTAAAACGGCGCGGCGGATAAGATTTCGTTATGGCGGATACATGGTTTTACCGGCTTTACAAACCGCCCCCACCACCCTAACCCTCCCCCGCAGGCGGGAGAGGGTACGGCATTGCTGTTTACTCTAACATTTCCTCATCTTTTGGTCGTGCGAAAATCTGTTTTTAACATTTCCGGAAACATCCGATCGGAATTTAAGTTATTGATAAATTACTTATTCAGGCCACAAAACCACTCATTCAAACCACACATCTCAGCCCAACAGCCACGCCCTCCCCTCTCCCGCCTGCGGGGGAGGGTTAGGATGGGGGCATCCGGCTTGCACAGCCGGAAATGCGATTAAAACCTTACCCAGACAATAAAACTCAATGGAATCAAAACGTTTTTCTGCTTTACCCCCCAACGCCGTTAAACTCCAAACTCTTCCGCAATCTCGCGCTCAATCTGTTCCAATTCTTCCTGCCACATCAACCAGTTTTCTTCCAACCCGGCCAATTTTTTCTTCACTTCGGCCAGCTCGGCCAAGATTTGCTGCAAACGGGCTTTGTTTTCTTCGGCATAAGCGTTTTCGTCAGCAAGGAAAGCTTCGCAGGCCGTCTGAATATCGCCTAATTTGGCGATTTCTTTTTCGGCTTTGTCGATTTTCTGCTGTACGGGCTTCATTCGGCGCGATTTTTCCTGCCGCATCTGCGCTTCCAGCCGTTTGCTGTCTTTACGGCTTTGCGACTGCGCGGAAGCGGCCGGTGCTTCGGCGGCGTTTTCCTGCGCCAAACGCCACAGGCGGTAGTCGTTCAAATCGCCGTCAAAGTTTTTCAGACGGCCTTGGTCGATTAACAGGAAGCTGTCGGTGGTGGCTTCCAGCAGGCTTCGGTCGTGCGAGACGACAATCAGCGCGCCTTGGAAACTCTGCAAAGCGAGCGTCAATGCGTGGCGCATATCCAAATCAAGGTGGTTGGTCGGCTCGTCAAGCAGCAGTAAATTCGGTTTCTGCCACACAATCATTGCCAGTGCGAGCCGTGCTTTTTCGCCGCCGGAAAACGGGGCAATCGGCTGTAAAGCGGCATCGCCGACAAAATTGAAGCCGCCGAGAAAATTGCGGATTTCCTGTTCGCGCACTTCCGGTGAAAGCTGCTGGATATGCCAAACGGGCGTTTGGTCGTCGCGCAGGGTATCGAGCTGGTGCTGGGCAAAATAGCCGATATTGAGTTTTTCAGACTTAATAATCTGGCCGTTTTGCAAAGCCAGCTCGCCTGCCAAAGCTTTGATAAATGTGGATTTACCACTGCCGTTTACACCGAGCAAGCCGTAGCGCGCGCCGCTTTCCAGCGATAGAGAAATGCCGTGCAAAACAGTATGGCCGCCGTAGCCCAAGTCGGCTTGGTCAAGCTTCAACAAAGGATTGGGCAAATGGGCCGGTTGTTCGAAAGAAAAGGAAAATTCGCTGTCCAAATGCGCGGGCGCGATGCGTTCCAGCTTGGCCAGCGCTTTCATCCGGCTTTGCGCCTGCACCGCCTTGGTGGCTTTGGCTTTGAAACGGTCGATAAACGATTGCAGATGCTTGATTTGCGCCTGCTGTTTGGTGTAGGCCGCCTGCTGCTGTGCCAAACGCTGGGCGCGTTCGGTTTGGTAGAAATCGTAATTGCCGCCGTAAAGCGTCAGCTTTTGTGCCGACAATTCGGCGGTTTGGTTGGTCGCCGCATTGAGAAAATCGCGGTCGTGCGAAATGATGATTTGCGTACACGGCAGGTTGGCCAAATGGTTTTCCAGCCATAATACGGTTTCCAAATCCAAGTGGTTGGTCGGCTCGTCCAACAGCAGCAAATCGGCGCGGCACATCAAAGCCTGCGCCAAGTTCAGCCGCATCCGCCAGCCGCCGGAAAAAGCTTTAACGCTTTTGCCGTGTTCTTCCTGCGAGAAACCCAGACCGCTCAACAGTTTGGCGGCACGCGCCGGTGCGGTGTAGGCATCGATTTCTTCCAGCTTGGCGTGGCATTCGGCCTGTTTCATACCGTCTTCCGCCGCTTCGGCCTCAGCCAAGGCCGTCTGAAAAGCCTGCAATTCGGCATCGCCCTGCAAAACATAATCCAGTGCGGAAATATCCAGCGCCGGTGTTTCCTGTGCCACTGCCGCAATTTTCCAATGCTTCGGAATCAGCACGTCGCCGCCGTCGGGCGCGATTTCACCTTTCAACAGCGCAAACAGGCTGGATTTGCCCGTACCGTTTTTGCCGATCAGGCCGACTCTGCGGTTGGGATTGACGGTAAGCGAAGCTTGGTCGAGCAGCACTTTGGTGCCGCGTTGGAGCGTAAGGTTTTTCAGTTCGATCATAATGGAAGACAGCCGGAACAGGAAAAGGCCGCTTGTTTTCAGACGGCCTCGAATCAGAAAAAATCAAAGAACGGTATGCGGCGGCTCGTAGCGGATAATGTCGCGGATTTTATTGTTTTCGTCCACCAGCACCACTTTCGGCTCGTGCGCGGCCATTTCCGGCTCCGAGAGCATCACATACGACATAATAATCACCACATCGCCCTTCTGCACCAAACGAGCCGCCGCACCGTTCAGGCAGATGACGCCGCTGCCGCGCTCGCCGGGAATGGTGTAAGTTTCAAAACGCTCGCCGTTGTTGTTGTTCACAATCTGCACTTTTTCGTTTACGGCAATGCCTGCGGCATCGAGCAAATCCAAATCAACGGTAATGCTGCCGACATAATTCAAATCGGCTTCGGTCACAACGGCGCGGTGGATTTTGCCGCCGAGCATAGTACGGAACATAATTATCCTTTATTGAGAACGGTTTGCCGCATCAGGCCGTCTGAAAACATACGGCAGACAAATTGCCGCCGGCCGCATCAGCAGCAAAGCAAACCGCAAGTAAAACAAAACCGCGCATTATAACAGCTCTCTATACGGCGGTCTGTATCCCGAATATGCCCGATATGGCGGCAATTTCAGAATACAAAAGCCGTTTTCCTGCCACTTATGAAACAAAATGCCTTTTCAGATGACAAATTTGCCGAAAAATGCTATTTTCAACACAAAATATCATCAACATTCGGGGTTATCTATGAATAAAAACACCTTTGTTATCGGATTTATGCTTTTCGCCATTTTCTTCGGCGCAGGCAATCTGATTTTTCCGCCGAAACTCGGCTTGGACAGCGGCGCAGAATTTTGGCCTGCCATTACCGGTTTCGTACTGACCGGCGTCGGCCTGCCGCTCTTGGGCATCATCGTCAGCGCTTATTATGAAGGCGGCTACCAAGCCGCGCTGAACCGTATCCACCCTTGGTTTTCCGTCCTGTTTCTGACCGCCGTTTATCTGGCCATCGGCCCGTTTTTTGCCGGCCCGCGCACCGGCGCAACCGCTTATGAAATGGCGGTTGTACCGTTTCTCGGCGAAGCGGGCGCAATGTCGCTGCTGGCGTTTACCGCCGTGTATTTCGGCATCGCGCTGTGGCTGAGTTTGAACCCATCGAAAATGGTGGACCGCATCGGCTCGGTACTGACCCCAGTTCTGCTGCTGGCGATTGCCGCGCTGGTGGCTTCTGCTTGGTTTGCCTTGTCCGGCAGTCCGCCTGCACTGAACGCCGAAGCAGGCAAAAATTTCTTGGCCGACGGCATTTTGTCCGGCTATTTCACGATGGACGCGCTCGCTTCGCTGGCGTTTTCGGTGATTGTATTGAGTGCCGTGAAAGCCAAACTGGGCAGCGGCGCATCGCTGGTTAAAGAAACCGCAGGCGCCGGCATTGTTGCCGCAGTGGCGCTGGCCTTGATTTACGTTTCACTCGGCTGGATCGGCAATAAAATGCCCGTTTCACCGGAAACCTTGACTGATTTGAACGAAAAAGGCTTGAACATCGGCACTTATCTTCTTAATACGGCTACCACACAATTTCTCGGCGATTCCGGCCGTATCGTACTCGGCATCATCGTCTCACTGGCCTGCCTGACCACCACCGTCGGCCTTGCCGTAGCCGTCAGCGAATACTTCCACGGCCTGTTCCCGAAAATTGCCTATAAAGCCTATGTTGTGCTGTTTATCCTGATCAGCTTTGCCTTGGCCAACCAAGGTCTGAGCGCAGTAATCGGCAAATCCGTACCGGTTTTGCTGGTACTCTACCCGATTTCGATGACGGTTATCTTCCTGCTGCTGGCCAATATTTTCGTCCGTATTCCCTTAACCGCCCAACGCTTGTCCGTCGGCTTGGTAACACTGATTTCCATCTTATCGGTTGCCGAAGCCCCATTCGTACAAACCCTGCCGCTGAAAACCTATTCAATGGAATGGCTGCCCTTCGCCCTCGGCGGCGTACTGATCGGCTGGCTCTTGGCAAAAGTCTTCAAAACAGCCTGAGGCCGTCTGAAAAACTTTCTGCCTACCGATTGAAGGCCGGATATGCCGTCCGGCCTTGTCTTGAGTGGTTCAGCAAAAAAGGCCGTCTGAAAACCCGGTTTCAGACGGCCTTTTTCGTTGCCGAAACGTTACAGAAACGCTTCTAAATTATCAATCAAACGCGTGCTGCCCAAGCGGGCGGCGGCGAGAACGACAAGGCGTTTGTGGCCGGCATGCGGCACGGCCAAGGTGTCGGCATCGCGGATTTCAACGTAATCAACCGTCCAAGTGGCCGCCTGCAACTCGGCGGCGGCGGCGGCTTCCAAGCCTGCGTAGTCGGTGTTACCGTTTTTCAGTTCGGCCACGATGTTTTGCAACACGGCAAACAAGCGCGGCGCTTCGGCGCGTTCGGCTTCGCTGAGATATTGGTTGCGGCTGGACAAAGCCAAGCCGTCTTCGGCGCGGCCGGTATCGACCGGTACGATTTCAATGTCCATATCCAAATCGCGTACCATTCCCTGAATAACCGCCAGCTGCTGGTAGTCTTTCTTGCCGAAACAGGCCGTATCGGGTTTAACGATATTGAACAGTTTGGTTACCACTGTTGCCACGCCGCGGAAATGGCCGGGGCGGAATGCGCCGCACAATTCGTTTTGCAGCTGCGGCGGTTCGACATTGTATTGTTGCGCCACCCGAGGATAGAGTTCCTGCTCGTCGGGCGCAAAAACCACGGCTACGCCTTCGCCCGCCAACTTGGCGGCATCATCGGCCAAGGTACGCGGATATTTGTCGAAATCCTCGCCCTGCCCGAATTGCAGGCGGTTGACAAAAATGCTGACAACTACATTGTCGGCACGTTTTTTTGCTTCGCGCACCAAAGCCAAATGGCCTTCGTGCAGATTGCCCATTGTCGGTACAAAAGCCACGCGGTCGGCGTTTTTGCGCCATTCACGCAGTTCGGAAATGCTGTGGATGATTTTCACGGTTTTCTTTCGTTTGGATTGCAGCCGCCCTGCCGCTTGCGTTTTCAGACGGCCTGACAAGTACGGCCGTTCAGGCAAAGGTATGTTCCGCTGCCGGGAAGCTGCCGTTTTTCACGGCGGCCACATAAGCGGCGGCTGCGCCTTGGATACTGCCAGTTTCGGCCAAAAAGTTTTTCACGAATTTGGCGGTTTTTTCCGGCGGAAACACGCCCAGCATATCGTGCATTACCAAAACCTGTCCGTCGCAATCGGCGCCTGCACCGATGCCGATGGTCGGCGCGTGTACGCTTTCGGTAACTTTTTTACCCATTTCGGACGGCACGCATTCCATCAGAATCAGGCTGGCTCCGGCTTGGTCGTGCGCCAATGCGTCATCGAGCAAAATCTGCCCGGCTTCGCCGCGCCCCTGCACTTTATAGCCGCCGAACGCATTGACCGACTGCGGTGTCAAACCGATATGGGCGCACACGGGAATGCCGCGCTGTTGCAGAAAATGCGTGGTTTCCGCCATAAATGCGCCGCCTTCCAGCTTCACCATATGCGCACCGGCGGCCATCAGTTCGGCAGAAGCGGCAAAGGCCTGCTCTTTGCTGATTTGGTACGAACCGAAAGGCAGGTCGGCCAAAATCATTGCATTTTGCGCGCCGCGCGCCACGGCTGCGGTGTGGTAGCACATATCTTCCAAGCTGACCGGCAAGGTGGATTTCTGCCCCTGAACCACCATTCCGAGCGAATCGCCGACCAGCAGCACTTCTACGCCCGCCTGCTCGGCCACGGAAGCCAGCGCCGCTTCATAGCAGGCCAGCATGGTGATTTTATTGCCCTCGGCTTTCATTTTTTTCAGGGTGTTTACCGTAATCATAATGTGTTTGTGTCCTTTAAAGGCCGTCTGAAAACGAGCAACGCAAGTTTCAGCGCAGCTAAAACAGCCTGTGTAAACCGCCAATCATTTACTGACTGTGCAGATCAGTTTTCACTTGAATTCAAATAATGCCTGCTGCCCTGCATATGGCTGATGGCACGCAGCAGCAGCTCGAAATGCTCGTCGTTGCCGCTGAAATCCATTTCATCGGCATTGGCAATCAGCAGCGGCGAGTTTTGATAAAGATGGAAAAAGCGGCGGTATTCCTCGTGCACCTGCCCCAAATAGCCGGAAGGGAACAGATGGAAACGGTTGTCGCCGTGTTTTTGCAGACGTTTGGCGGCGTTGTCGTCCGATGTCTGCAAATAAATCACCAAATCGGGAACGGGGATTTCCGGCATTACTTTGTGTTTAATCTGCCAAAACAGCGTCTGCTCGTTGCCCGGCTCGCTGCCGTCCAAAATCACGGGGACAAAAATCTGGTCTTTTTCCAACAGAAAATCCGCCACCACGCGCCCGTCAGCTTTGCTTTCTTCAAAATTGATGATGTCGATGGCTTCCGCGCGGCGCATCAGAAAATACAGCTCGGTTGCCAAGCCGTGTTTGGCCGCATTCTGATAAAACGCTTCCAGAAAAGGATTGCGCTCGGGGCTTTCGGTCAGATAAAGCGCGTTGAAATAATCGGCCAAACGGCGCGCCAAATCGCTTTTGCCACTGCCGATGGAGCCTTCTACAACAATGTATTTGTAATCCATAGTTTTTCCGTATCGGAAAGAGAAATCTCAGGCACAAGGCCGTCTGAAAACAAGCGGTTTGCAAACTGTTTTTCAGACGGCCTCAAACAGCCGTATGCCGTCCTGTCCCAAACGTTCGGCCAATTCCGCCGCCGTTCCGTGCTGTCCGAGCGCATAATGTGGGGCGATTTCCGCCAAAGGCAAGAGCACAAAACTGCGCTCGTGCGCGCGCGGATGCGGCAGGGTCAGCGTTTCATCATCGCTGCTTCGGCCGCCGAAATCGATAATGTCCAAATCCAACGTACGCGGCGCATTGCGGAAACTGCGTTCGCGGCCGAACGCCGCTTCGATTTTGTGCAACTCGGCCAGCAGTGCCAAGCCGTCCAAACCGGTTTCCACCATACAGACGGCGTTGATAAAGTCCGGCTGGTCGGTATAGCCTACCGGTGCGCTAATATAAAGCGAGGAAGCAGCCAGCAATTCGGTTTGCGGCAGTTTGGCAATTTCGCCCAAAGCCGCGCGTACCTGCCCGGCAGGATTTTCCAAATTACTGCCCAGCGCGATGATAACGGTTTGTTTCATTTCGATTTCTGTTTCAAGTCAAACAAATAAAATGCCGGTTGCAAACGAACGCAGTGAGTTTCTGCGAAGCTGAAAACAAATTCAAACACAAAGGTTTAGCAATTTTCTTCAACACACCGCCCAATAAAAAAGCCACGCCATACCCGGGCTTGACCCGAGCATCTCCGCCGTTTTCGCTGCGGAAAACCGACAAACATTTCTCTAAAAAATTCCCGTTACTCCGCCGCTTCTTTCGGCTTTTTCCTACGCGAACGGCGGCGGCGTTTGCGTTTCCGCTCTCCGCCCTCTCCCGCTTCTGCGTGTTTTTCAGACGGCCTTTGCGTTTGCGCGGCCGTCATTTCGTTGCGCTCAGTTTCATCGGCGTGTTGGAAACGCGTCCACCAGTCGGCCAGCTCTTGCGGCACTTCGCCCAACTGGGCGCGCAAAATCAAAAAATCATAAGCCGCGCGGAAACGTGGTTGCGCCAGCAGACGGTGCGGACGCGCGCCGCGGCGGTTGTCGAACGGCGGCTGCAAAATCCATATTTCGCGCATTGTGGCGGCAAATTTCTGCGGCACGCCCCAGCCTTTTTCCATTTCTTCGCGCATTTGGGCAATGGCTTCGTTCAAAGCGGGTACCGGCTTCGCGCCTTTGCCCAAACGTTTCTGCCAACGCGCGTTCAGTTCCGGCCACAACACGGCAGCCAACACGAAACCGACCGAAACGGATTTATCCTGCCGCAGCCGCTCATCGGTGTTTTTCAAAGCCAGCGCCGCCATATTCCGGCCTTTGGCATACGATGCGGCTTGCAGCGCGTCCAGCAGCGGATGAATGCGCGTATCGATGCCGAGCACGGCAAATTGATCCAAACAGCGGCGCGCATAGCCGGAAAACACCAGCTTCATAATTTCGTCAAACAAGCGTGCAACCGGCTCGCTTTTCAGACGGCCTGCATTCTCGGCAATCGGCGCGGCCGTAGCGGCTTCTACGGTAAATCCGAGTTTGCCCGACAGGCGCACGGCACGCAGAATCCGCACGGGATCCTCCTGATAACGCTCGACCGCATCGCCGATCATCACCAGCTCGCGCCGTTTGACTGCTTCCACGCCGTTGTGAAAATCAATGATTTCACGGCGTATCGGGTCGAAATACAGCGCGTTGCAGGTAAAATCGCGCCGCTGCGCGTCTTCTTCCAGCGTGCCGTAAGTATTGTCGGTCATAATGCGGCCGTCTTGATTTTGCAACACTTTGCCGCTGCCGCCGCGGAAGGTCGTTACCTCAATCGTTTCCGGCCCGACCATTACGTGCACAATCTTGAAACGGCGGCCGATAATGCGGCTGCGGCGGAACAAACCGCGCACTTCCTCAGGCGTGGCATCGGTTGCCACATCAAAGTCTTTCGGCTCGACCCCGAGCAGCAAATCACGCACGGCGCCGCCGACCACATAAGCCTGATAACCGGCTTTCTGTAAACGGGAAACCACTTGCTCGGCGGCATAGCTGACCGAGCCTTCGTCAAAGCCGTGCGCCTCAAAAGGAAGCACGCGCTTGTGCGCCGCCGGCGTTTTCCTGCCAGCTACTTTGCGCCATAATTTTTTCAACATAAACAATTATTTCAATTACTGCCTGTGCCGTCTGAAACTCAGCGGTTTTGAAACCTTTGCAGGACGGACTGCGCTGAAAACAATCCGTCCTGCAAAGGTTTCAGACGGCCTCGGCATTCAACAGACAAAAGGCTGTATTATAACGGCAAACGCCCTCCGGCAACAAACCTGCCCGAAAACGGCGCACCGCCGCGCAAAGGCCGTCTGAAAACCGTAACTGCCGCGAAGCTGAAATGCAACAACCGTTCAATCAAACAGGCATTCGCAAAAAGGCATTCGGTTCGCAGCACAGCCGAATCCGTAGCCCGAACCGGCAAATTTCCCCGCCGCCATCGTTACGCGCGCCGATTTCTTGCTATAATTGCCCCCGTTTGGTCAAAAACCTAAAAATAAAAGGAAAAAAGAATGTACGACTACCAATCCGAAGCCACCAAATTCTTAAACGACTACATTGAGAAAAATCCGCAAGAAGCCGAACAACGCCTGAAAAACCGCAGCCTGCTGTGGGAAGCCAAAGTCAGCGCCAAAGAGCAAGCTGGTTACGATGCGGCCAAACTGCCGAAAAAACCGTATGCTTACCAGCCTGATTAAGGCCGTCTGAAAACGCTGCTTTCAGCAAAGCCGAAACAGGTGCAGCTAAGCTGAACCATTTTGAAAAATCCAACCGGCACGGTGCTGCAAACGCCCCGTGCCAAATGTGTTTAAAGTTATGAGCATTCAGGCCACGGCGGTTACGCCCGATTTGATTTCCTATCTTCGCACCATCAGCGAGCCGGAACATCCGGCGCTGGCGGCTGTCCGTGCGCGTACCGCCGCGCACCGTATGGGCAAAATGGCGATTGCTCCCGAGCAGGCCGCGCTTCTGACTTGGCTGGCGCGGCTGATGGGTGCGGAAAACTATCTGGAAATCGGCGTGTTTACCGGTTACAGCAGCACCGCAATGGCGCTCGCCCTGCCCGAACACGGCCGCATTACCGCCTGCGACATCAATGTCAGCTTTACCGAGCAGGCACGGCTGGCTTGGCAGGAAGCCGGAGTCGCGCACAAAATCACACTGCATCTGCAACCTGCGCTGTTTACATTGGACGAGCTGATTGACGAGGGCAAAAGCGGCTTTTACGATTTGGCCTTTATCGATGCCGACAAACCGCCCACGCCCGAATATTACGAACGCTGCCTGAAATTGGTACGCAGCGGCGGCATTATCGCGATTGACAACGTTTTGCTCGGCGGCCGTGTGATGCAGGAAAACAGCGAAAACGCGCCGCCGAGTTTGGCGGTATTGCAGCGTTTCAATGCCTCGCTGCCGAACGACAGCCGCATTATTCCGATTACCCTGCCCGTTGGTGACGGGCTGACCTTGTTGCTGAAAAAATAAATAATGAAAAAACTGCTTGCCGCCCTGCTGCTTGCGCCTGTTTTCGCCCGAGCCGAGCCGGCTGCGGAACATACGCCGCGGTCTGAATCTCCGCCATCAACAACGGAAAACGGACTGTCGGAAACACCGTCTGAAAGCCCTGATTTTTCAGACGGCATTCCCTATCCGACAACGGATTTGTCCGGCCAAGTCGAACGGTTGAATGTCGAAATACTGCGCTTGGGCAATCTGGTCAAACAGCTGCAACAGCGCGTACAGCAGTTGGAACAGCGCAACACGCCGAAGCAGCCGGTAACGCGCAAGCCGCTCAACGGCAGCAAACGCAGCAGCCCCCAAATAGCCGAAATTGTCGTCCCCGATGAGCTGATGCCGTCTGAACAAACGGCCAAACCGCCGCTGGAACAGGCGCAAGACGACTACCGCCAAGGCCGCTACCGCAATGTTATCCAAACCCTGCGCCCGTTTGAAAGCGGCGGCAACGGCAGCGAAACCGACCGCCGAAGTATGCTGCTGCTGATGCAGGCGCACCAAAAACTGAACAACTGCCAATCGGTTATCCATATCGGCAAACGCCACGCACTGCGCTTCCGCAACAGCCCGAGCGCCGCAGAAGCCCTGTTTGCCGTCGGCCACTGCCAGTGGAAAATCCAGCAGAAAGACATCGCCCGCGACACTTGGCGCAAGCTGGTTCAGCAATATCCCGGCAGCCAAGCCGCCAAACGCGCTGCCGCCCAGTTAAAGTAATATTGAGAAACCGCAGCAGATAGATTTTTCAGACGGCCTGAATCATTTGATGCCACCACAATCCGATACAGAATAAAACGCAACGGAAATTTCCCCGTTTCGCCGCGCCGAACACGGAAAACGGCGCAAAAACCTTCGTTTTTAAACAAAAAACGAGCAAGGGAAAACATTCCGTTGCTCGAAAATACAAGCAATACTTCCTTCCAACCTTCAAAAAAGGAAATCCATTATGGCCAAAATCGGCATCATTATGGGCAGCAACAGCGACTGGCCCGTTATGCAGCACGCCGCTCAGTTTCTGCAACAATTCGGCGTGGAATTTGAAGCGCGCGTAGTTTCCGCACACCGCACGCCCGATTTAATGTTCGAATACGCCGAAACCGCACGCGAACGCGGTATCCAAGCGATTATCGCTGGCGCAGGCGGCGCAGCGCACCTGCCGGGTATGGTTGCGGCCAAAACCACCGTTCCCGTACTGGGCGTACCCGTACCGAGCAAATACCTGCGCGGCGAAGATTCGCTGCTGTCCATCGTGCAAATGCCCAAAGGCGTGCCGGTGGCCACTTTCGCCATCGGCGAAGCCGGTGCCGCCAACGCCGCATTGTTTGCCGTTTCCCTGCTGGCCAACCACGATGCGGATTTAGCACAAAAACTGGCCGACTTCCGTGCCAAACAAGAAGCAACCGTCTTGGCAATGGAACTGCCGCCGGCGGAATAAAACAAGACCGTCGCTATTTCCCCTCTCCCTTAAAGGGAGAGGGTTTTCAGACGGCCTCTGTCCGCAAAAAGTTATGAAACTCCACCATATTGCGCTTATCTGCTCCGATTATCCGAAAGCCAAAGCCTTCTACACCGAAACTCTCGGTTTAGAAATCTTGGCCGAGCATTACCGCGCCGAGCGGCAGTCGTACAAACTGGATTTAGCCCTAAACGGCCAATACCTTTTGGAACTGTTTTCCTTCCCCGAACCGCCGCCGCGCCCAACCCGTCCCGAAGCCTGCGGACTGCGCCATCTGGCCTTTGCCGTGGACGACATTGCAGCGGAACACCGGCGTTTGCTTGCTGCGGGCATAGCCTGCGAAACCGTCCGCACCGACGAATACACCGGCAAAACCTTTTTCTTCTTTCCCGATCCCGACGGCCTGCCGATTGAGTTTTACCAAATTTAAAGGCCGTCTGAACAACAGAGAGAGCAGCAAGCCGACAAAAACATTTTCAGGCCTGCTTTCGCTGCCCCGTATCAACCCGTAGCCCCAAAGACAAACTATGCTCTTCGTCCTCTCCCCAGCCAAAAACCTCAACGAAAAAGATCCGTCGCCTGTCAGCGCCTACACCCAGCCCGATTTGTTGGCCGAAGCCGAAATCCTGATGAGCGAAGTCCGTCGCCTTGCACCGCACGAAATTGCCGGACTGATGCACGTTTCCGACAAAATCGCCCTGCTTAATGCCGAGCGCAACGCCGCATGGCACACACCGTTCACCCCCGAAAACGCCAAGCAGGCCGTCTTTATGTTTAACGGCGACGTATATGAAGGTTTGGACGCTGCACGGCTGGACAGCGACAGCATCAACTGGCTGCAAACCAACGTCCGCCTGCTCTCCGGCCTCTACGGCCTGCTGCGTCCGCTCGACCTGATGCAGCCCTACCGCCTCGAAATGGGCACAGCCTTTGCCAACTCGCGCGGCAAAAATCTGTACGAATTCTGGGGCAACCGCATCACCGATTTGCTGAACGATACACTCGCCGCCCAAAACAGCCGTACGCTCATCAACCTCGCCTCGCAGGAATACTTCAAATCCGTACAGCCCAAACGCCTGAATGCCGACATCATCACGCCCGTATTCAAAGATGCAAAAAACGGCCAATACAAAATCATCAGCTTCTACGCCAAACGCGCGCGCGGCCTGATGGTGCGCTATGCCGCCGAAAACCGCATCAGCGAAGCCGAAGCACTGAAAAACTTCGATTTGGAAGGCTACCGCTACAACGAAGCCGCCTCGAATGAAAAAGAATGGGTTTTCCTGCGCGAAGAACAAGTAAAATAAAAACAAATACTAAACAAAAAAACACCTCCGAATACTTGGCAAACGCGGTAAATTTCATTAAGATACACACTTTCAAGAAACGGAAGCGTGGCAGAGCGGTTTAATGCAACGGTCTTGAAAACCGT
>JAUNKU010000011.1:0-16695 GCA_030532645.1 Neisseria sp.
GTTTGTTTGATATTCTGCTGGCCAATATCAACGGCTTTATGCGCGGCGAAGCGCAGAATGTTCTAACTTAAAATATAAAACTAAATAAAACCGATTAGTTATATAATCAATTAATTTATATTTATTTTGGATACCAATTAATTATGTTAGAAGATCTTTTGTATCAACTTTTAACACTACCTCAAGAAACCGAATGGGTAGAATTTAAGCATAACTTTCACTCAGAAAAAGAAATTGGGGAAAGAATTTCTGCCATTTCCAACTCTGCATTATTACTCGGAAAACAATATGGCTATTTGGTATATGGTATAGAAGATAAAACCCATAAGATTCTTGGGACGTCTTTTAAAGCAAAGTCTCATAAAATAAAAAATCCGGACAAAAATAGCCAACAAGAACTAGAGACCTTCTTGCTTCAAAGACTAAATCCAAAAATTGATTTTCAAATCGAAGAATTTGATATCAATGAGAAACATATTTCCATGTTTATTATTCCAGCCACTGTAAATCGACCAGTAGAGTACTACCACGATGCATATATCAGGGTCGGAACCACTACACGAAAATTAAAAGATTTCCCAGAAAAAGCTAGAAAAATCTGGTTAAAAACAAATGATCATTCCTTTGAAGAAACTATTGCTCTACCCAATATTTCTGCTGAAGAAATCATTGAATTATTAGATACTCAAAGTTACTTTACTCTAATGAACTTCCCCTATCCATCTGATAGATCGGGAGTATTAGATAAGTTCTTACAAGAAAAATTCATTTTACAGACAGAAATAGGCTTCTCTATCACTAACTTAGGCGCCATGCTTTTTGCAAAAGATCTCAATCAATTTGAACACTTAAAAAGAAAATCAGTAAGAGTAATTGTTTATGCAGGTAACAATAGAGTAAATACTATTCGCGAACAAATTGGTAACAAAGGATATGCAACTGGATTTGCTGGTTTGATTAACTGGATTAATAGTCAATTACCAAGTAATGAAATTATAGGCGAAGCATTGAGAAAAGATGTACGTATGTTTCCTGAAATTGCCATTCGTGAACTGGTTGCCAATGCTCTTATCCACCAAGACTTTTCAGAAAAAGGTTTCCCTATGATAGAGATTTTCACAGATAGGATAGAAATCTCCAATGCTGGCCTTCCTTTGATTGAGCCCAATCGTTTTATTGATGAATATCAATCTCGAAATGAAAAACTTGCAGATATTCTGAGAAGAACTGGTATTTGCGAAGAGAAAGGAAGCGGAATTGACAAAGTGATTGATGCAGTAGAACTTTACCAACTACCTGCTCCCAGCTTTGTTATCCAGCCTAAACACACGAAAGTCATTTTGTATGCATATAAAAAATTTCAAGATATGGAACGTGAAGATAAAATTAGAGCAACTTTCCAACATTGTTGTTTGCGTTACGTATCAAATGAAAAAATGACTAATCAATCTTTAAGAGAACGTTTTCAGATTGAAGAAAAAAACGCAGCTATTGTTTCAAGAATCATCAGTGAAACTGTTAATGAGGGTTTAATTAAAAATGATGATCCACGTTCAAAGAAATTTGCAAAGT
This sequence comes from Neisseria sp., assembly GCA_030532645.1. Lineage (GTDB taxonomy): Bacteria > Pseudomonadota > Gammaproteobacteria > Burkholderiales > Neisseriaceae > Neisseria. The sequence continues at coordinate 1,573 of JAUNKU010000011.1, forward strand.
ATGTTCCGCATTGGGCATAAAGCTTATTTGACAATTGTCCATCAATCACTCTCAATTTAGCCATAAAAAATTGTTTAATATGTTTTTTTTTATTTGACGGTTATTTGACAGCATGAAATATTTCCCCTTCCTCCGCGCCACCCTGCTCGGCGCCACGGCGCTGATTGCCGCCTGTTCCAGCCAATCCGTCCGCACGCCTTCGGGCAGCACAAGCACCACGCCGGTTGTGCCCGGCGCGCCCTTGCCGACCGGCCAGCGTGCACCGCTCGGTACGGTACACCAGCCTTCCGGCAGCCCTGCTTCCTATCAAGCCGTTGATTTTGCCGTGGTGCCGCAATGGAGCGGGCAAAACTTTACCGCTTCGCTGGAATCGTTTATCGCCGGTTGCGCCAAGCTGAAACACCAGCCGAACTGGGCGAACGTCTGCCAGCAAGCCGTGCAAACGCCGCGCAACAATGCCGCCGCACGCGCTTTCTTCGAGCAGTATTTCACGCCTTGGCAGGTCAGCGAAAACGGCAAACTGGCCGGTACGGTAACCGGCTATTACGAGCCTGTTCTGCACGGCAACGACAAACCGGCCGGCAAAGCGCGTTTCCCGATTTACGGCGTACCGGCCGATTTCGTTTCCGTGAACCTGCCCGCACATTTGAAAAACAGCAAAAGCACGGTTCGCGTGCGCCAAACCGGTGCCAACAGCGGCGTGATTGCGGCAGACGGCACGCACAGCGCGGATTTGTCGCGTTTCCCGATTAACGAGCGCACCAAAGCGCTGAAAGGCCGTTTCACCGGCGGCCAATTCGTGCCTTACCACCCGCGCAATGAAATCAATGGCGGCGCACTGAACGGCAAAGCGCCGATTTTGGGCTACGCCGATGATCCTGTTGAGCTTTTCTTCCTGCAAATCCAAGGCTCGGGCCGTCTGAAAACACCTGACGGCCGCTATATCCGCCTCGGTTTTGCCGACAAAAACGAATATCCTTACGTTTCCATCGGCCGCTATATGGCCGACCGCGGCTACCTGCCTTTGGCGCAAACCACAATGCAGGGCATCAAAGCCTATATGCAGCAGAATCCGCAGCGTTTGGCCGAAATTCTGGGGCAAAACCCCAGCTTCGTTTTCTTCCGCCGCTTGGCCGACAATAATGACGGCCCGATCGGCGCACTCGGCACGCCGCTCTCGGGTGGCTACGCAGCTGCGGTCGACCGCCGCTATATTTCGCTCGGCGCACCTTTGTTTGTCGCCACCACCCACCCCGAAACCCGCAGTGCGCTCAACCGCCTGCTGATGGCGCAAGACACCGGCAGCGCCATTAAAGGCGCAGTACGCGTAGACTGGTTCTGGGGCTACGGCGACGAAGCAGGCAGCGTGGCGGGCAAGATGAAACATACGGGCTATGTGTGGCAGCTGCTGCCGAACGGAATGATGCCGGAATACCGTCCGTAATCCGTCCGCCGATTCAGAAACTGCCAAGGCCGTCTGAAAACAAAGGTTTTTCAGACGGCCTTGGCGTATCGGACAAGCGCGTTTGCCGGAAAAAACGGAAATGTCCGAAACGGTAACAGCTGCACGCTTAAACCGATACCGCTTACCTGCCCGATCTCTGTTCCCGACTGACCCCGAGGCCGTCTGAAAAGCTGTGTTTCAAACGGCCTCCGCCATTCTCTCCGCTGCGCCGAAACGCTATAATCTGCAGTTTTCCATACTTCCCGTTCAGCCCTGCACAAACTGTTATGAAACTCCGTACGCCTCCCGTCAATCCGAAAATCATTGCCACGCTACCAGCGTTTATCAGTGTGGTGGCAGCGTCGGCGGCCACGTTCCGCTTTAATCTCGGGGCGCTGTCGATTCCACTGGTTTTGGGCATTATCGCCGGCGGTTTGGCGGATTTGGACAACCGTTTGACAGGCCGTCTGAAAAATCTGTTTTCCACGCTTTTGGCGTTTGCTTTTTCATCGCTGGCGGTGCAGTTTTCCGTGGATTCTCCGCCGCTGCTGGCGCTGGTACTGACCGGTTTGGCTTTCGTATTTACCATTTCCGGCGCGGTGGGGCTGCGTTACCGTACGATTGCGTTCGCTACTTTGGCCGTTGCGGTTTACACGGTACTGACCCACGAGCCGGACGGTACAGACCGGCCTTGGTATTTGAATTCGCTGATGATTTTAATCGGCTCGGGCGGATACAGCCTGATTACGATTGCGGTGCATCTGCTGTTTCCGAACCGCCCCGTGCAGGAAAGTGTAGCCAATGCCTATGCAGCACTGGGCGCATATTTGGATACCAAAGCGGCTTTTTTCGACCCCGACAACGATGATGCGCGGCTGGAAAAGCAGCAAATCCGTTTGGCGATGGACAACCGCCAAGTCATCGCGGCGTTCAACCAATGCCGCTCGGCCTTGTTTTACCGTATGCGCGGCCAGCACCGCCATCCGCGTACGGCGCAGATGCTGCGTTATTATTTTGCCGCACAGGATATCCACGAGCGCGTGTCGTCCAGCCATATCCACTACCGCGAGCTTTCCTGCAAACTGAAAAACAGCGATTTGATTTTCCGTTTTCTGCGGATTATCGAGTTGCAGGCGCAAACCTGCCGCGATTTGGCCACCGGTCTGCGCGAGGACAACGCACCGCAGCGGCACGAACGTTTGCGCCGTGCCGGCATCGGTTTGCAGCAGTCTGTGCAGTATTACGCCGAACATCACGCAGGCAGCCCCGACAATCTGACTTTGCAGCGGCTCGCCTCCAACCTGCTCGCCGTCAATCACCAGCTGACGCATCTGGACGCGCCGGAAAGCGAAGATGAAGACAGCAAAACCAAAGAACGCGTTTCGGGAGAAATGTTCCGCATTGCGCCGAACGAAAGCAGCGGCCTGAAAGAGGCTTGGCGCAATATCACCGGCAACCTTACGCCGGAATCGTCTATTTTCCGCCACGCCGTACGGATGGCGTTGTTGGTTTTGGTGTGCGTGGTATTCGTCGAAAGCCTGCAACTGGAATTCGGCTACTGGATTCTGCTGACCGCGGTATTTGTCTGCCAGCCGAACTATTCGGCTACGCAAAGCCGTCTGAAACAGCGGATTGCCGGCACGCTGGCCGGTGTATTGGTCGGCTCGCTGCTGCCTTATTTCACGCCCTCTCTGGAAGCGAAACTGATGGTATTGGCCGCCAGCACCACGCTGTTTTTCTTCTTCCGCGCCAATAAATACAGCTATTCCACTTTTTTCATTACTATTCAAGCCATTACCGGCTTTGCCATTGCCGGTTACGACAGCACGGGCGCGCTGCCTTTGCGCCTGTTCGATACCGTACTCGGCTCGGTCTTGGCCTTTGCCGCCGTGTCTTATCTCTGGCCGGACTGGAATTACCTCAATCTCGGCCAAACCGGCGCAAAAGCGGTGGAAAGCAATGCAGGCTATCTGCGCAGCATTGCCGCCCAACTGAAAGACGGCGGCAGCAACCACGTTGCCTACCGCCTCGCTCGCCGCAAAAGCCACGAACGCGCCGCCGCCTTATCCAGCACCTTGTCCGATATGTCCGGCGAACCCGACAAATACGGCAGCCGCCTGCAAGACGGCTTCAAGCTGTTGAAAGTGAACTATTCGCTTATCAGCTACATTTCCGCGCTCGGCGCATACCGCAGCCATATCCAGCACGGCGACGAGCAAGACCGCCTCGCCGAGCCGTATCTCTGTTTGGCAGACGACATCAGCGCACTGCTCGAACGCCTCGGCAGTATGGCACCGGCCGACTTCGCTGCCGCCAAACAGGCGCTGTCCGAGCGCACCGAAGCGCTGCGCCCCGATTGTACGCACGAACATATCCATATCCTGTGGCAGCAGCTGGCAATGATCGAACGTTTGCTCGAACCGGCCTATCAGGCGTTAAACGGCATTGCCGAAGCAGATTAGCGGCAGCTTGAAAGACTGCAAGGCCGTCTGAAAACGTAACCTCGTTGAAGCTGCGCTTTCAGACGGCCTTTGCGCTACAATAACCCCTTTTCCCCACCGCCGACAAACGCCCGAATTATGCTCACCGAACTCGAAAAAAACGCCATCCGCGACCATTACCGCAATATTTCCGACAATCTGCCGCAGTTCCGTCCGCGGCCTGCACAGCGCGAAATGATTGCGGCGGTGGCCAATGCGTTTGCACGCAGCAAGGTGCGCCAAGAAGGCGATGAAGAAGCGCCCAAGCGCGAGGGCGAAAGCATTGCGGTAATCGAAGGGCCGACCGGCGTAGGCAAATCGCTGTCGTATCTGCTGGCCGGCGGCATTATGGCGCAAACGCGCGGCAAACGGCTGATTGTGTCGAGCGCCACCGTTGCGCTGCAAGAGCAGCTGGTGAACCGCGATTTGCCGTTTTTGGTGGAAAAAAGCGGCTTGGAATTGAGCTTTGCGCTGGCAAAAGGCCGTGCGCGCTATCTCTGCCCGTACAAGCTCTACCAGCTCACGCAAAACAACGCGCAAGGCAATCTTTTGGGTTTTGACGACGTTCCTTCCGTGCTGTGGGACAGCAAACCCAGCCGCGAAGATTTGGCGGTGTTGCGCGAGCTGGCCGATGAATTTGCCGCGCGTCGTTTCAACGGCGACCGCGACACTTGGCCGGAAAAGATTTCAGACGGCCTTTGGCTGAAAGTCACCAACGACCGGCACGGCTGCTTGAAATCGGCCTGCCCGAACCGGCCCGAATGCCCGTTTTTCTTGGCACGCGATGTGCTGGAAAATGTGGACGTGGTGGTGGCAAACCACGATTTGCTGCTGGCCGACATCAGTATGGGCGGCGGCGTGATTCTGCCCGCCCCGGAAAACAGTTTCTACTGCATCGACGAGGCGCACCATCTGCCGAAAAAAGCGCTGAACCGTTTCGCCGCCGACCATTCGCTCAACCAAGCGGCGTGGATGCTCGACAAACTGCCGATGCTTCTCAACCGCATTGTCGGCGTTACCGACAAAACCGAAATCGGCAATCTGGCGGACGAAGCCGCCATCAGCCTGCAAGAATGTCTGACCGAGTGGCAATATCATCTCAACGCCGAACCTGCGCTGGATTTGACCGAAGACGGCAACAATCCCGTCTGGCTGTGGCAGGACGGCAAAATCCCCGAAGATTTGGAACAGCTAACCGGCAACACCGCCGTGTCGGCGCGTGCGCTGCTGAAACAGGCCTACCAGCTCAACGATGCGCTTTCCGCCTCGCGCCGCGAAAAAGAAGCCGATAACGCTCTGATTGACCGCCTGACCGGCGAGTTTGGCGTATTTCTCGCCCGTATCGAGCAGATTGCTGCCGTGTGGGATTTGCTCTCGGCAACGCCGTCTGAAAACGAGAAAAACGAGCCGCCGCTGGCCAAATGGATTGAGCGGCAAACCGGCGACAAAAACGATTATCTGTTCAACGCCAGCCCGATTTCCAGCGCCGCACAACTGGCCGGCGGCCTGTGGCGGCGTGCCGCCGGTGCCGTGCTGACTTCCGCCACCCTGCGCTCGCTCGGCAGCTTCGATTTGCTGCTGCGGCAAACCGGCCTCGTTTGGCTGCCCGACACCACCACGCTCGCGCTGCAAAGCCCGTTCAACTTTGCCGAACAAGGCGAACTGTATATACCGCCCTTGTCCGCCAGTCCGAAAGAACCGGCCGCCCACACCGAAGCCGTGGTCGAATGGCTGCCGAAACTGATTGATCCGGCCGAAGCCATCGGCACGCTGGTGCTGTTCACCTCGCGCAAACAAATGACTGATGTTTCAATGCGCCTGCCCGAAGAATATCTGCCGCACATTCTCGTGCAAGGCGAGCTGCCCAAAGCCGTTTTGCTGGAACGCCACTACGCCGCACTGGCCGAAGGCAAACCCAGCATCATTTTCGGCTTGGACAGCTTCGCCGAAGGGCTGGATTTGCCGGGCGAAGCCTGCGTTCAAGTCATCATCGTCAAACTGCCCTTCTCAATGCCCGACAACCCGATTGAGAAAACGCAAAACCGCTGGATCGAGCAGCGCGGCGGCAACCCGTTTATCGAAGTTACCGTACCCGAAGCCAGCATCAAACTGATTCAGGCCGTCGGCCGCCTGATCCGCACCGAAAGCGACTACGGCCGCGTTACCATTCTCGACAACCGCGTAAATACCCAACGCTACGGCAAACAACTGCTCTCCTGCCTGCCGCCGTTCAAACGCATCGGGTAAGCCCGACAAACCCGGCCAAGGCCGTCTGAAAACACGCATTTTCAGACGGCCTTCCCTTTCAGAGCATTTGAAAAACGCGTACAATCCAGCGTTTTGCTCACACATTTCCTATAAAAAATAATTCCCTATGATTTACCCTCAAATTTACGATGTCATCATCGTTGGCGGCGGCCACGCAGGCACAGAAGCGGCGCTGGCCGCCGCCCGCATGGGCGCGCACGCCCTGCTGCTCACCCACAATATTGAAACCTTGGGGCAAATGTCGTGCAACCCGTCCATTGGCGGCATCGGCAAAGGCCACCTTGTGCGCGAAGTGGACGCACTCGGCGGCGCAATGGCGTTGGCAACCGATATGTCCGGCATCCAATTCCGCCGCCTCAACGCCAGCAAAGGCGCGGCTGTCCGCGCCACCCGCGCCCAAGCCGACCGCGTGCTGTACAAAGCCGCCATCCGCCAAATGCTGGAAAACCAAGAAAATCTTGACCTGTTCCAACAAGCCGTGGAAGACATCACGCTGGACGGCGAGCGCGTGTCCGGCGTAAAAACCGCGATGGGCGTGGAATTTAAAGCACGCGCGGTGGTGCTGACGGCCGGCACGTTTCTGGCGGGCAAAATCCACATCGGCTTGGAAAACTACGCCGGCGGCCGCGCGGGCGACCCCGCCGCGCACGGCCTTGCAGGCTGCCTGAAAGCGCTGAACCTGCCGCAAAGCCGTCTGAAAACCGGTACACCGCCGCGCATTGACGGCCGCAGCATTGATTTTTCCCAGCTCACCGAGCAACCCGGCGATACGCCCGTGCCGGTGATGTCCGTGCGCGGCAACGCGGCGATGCACCCGCGCCAAGTGTCGTGCTGGATTACGCACACCAACTTGAAAACACACGACATTATCCGCAGTGGCTTTGACCGCAGCCCGATGTTTACCGGCAAAATAGAAGGCGTAGGGCCGCGCTACTGCCCGTCCATCGAAGACAAAATCAACCGCTTCGCCGACAAAGACAGCCATCAAATTTTCCTTGAACCCGAAGGCCTCACCACCCACGAATACTACCCCAACGGCATTTCCACCAGCCTGCCGTTTGACGTGCAGCTAGACTTGGTGCGCTCCATGAAAGGCCTTGAAAACGCGCATATTCTCCGCCCAGGTTACGCGATTGAATACGACTACTTTGACCCACGCAACCTGAAAGCCAGCTTGGAAACCAAAACCATCGCAGGCCTGTTCTTTGCCGGACAAATCAACGGCACAACCGGCTACGAAGAAGCCGCCGCGCAAGGCCTGCTGGCGGGCGCGAACGCCGTGCAGTATGTGCGCGGGCAAGCGCCGTTGATTTTGCGGCGCGAACAAGCATATCTTGGTGTTTTGGTGGACGATTTGATTACCAAAGGCGTGAACGAGCCGTATCGGATGTTCACCAGCCGCGCCGAATACCGCCTGCAACTGCGCGAGGACAACGCCGATATGCGCCTCACCGAAGACGGCCACAAAATCGGCCTTGTCCCCGAAGCGCAATGGCGCGCGTTCAACGAAAAACGCGAGCAGATTGAACGCGAAATCCAGCGTTTAAAATCAACATGGTACACACCCGCCAAGCTGCCTGAAAGCGAGCAGATGCGCGTGTTCGGGCAGAAGTTGAGCCGCGAAGCGAATTTGCACGATTTGCTGCGCCGCCCCAATCTTGACTACGCCGCGCTGATGACGCTGGACGGCGCAACGCCGCCGGAAAACCTGCCCGCCGAAGTGGTGGAACAAGTGGAAATCCAAGTAAAATATCAAGGCTATATCGAGCGGCAAAACGAAGAAATCGGCAGCCGCCGCGATTTGGAAACGCTCAAGCTGCCTGAAAACATTGATTACGGCAAAGTGAAAGGCTTGTCTGCCGAGGTGCAGCAAAAGCTGAATCAACACCGACCGGAAACGCTGGGGCAGGCTTCGCGGATTTCGGGGGTAACGCCGGCGGCGGTGGCGCTGCTGATGGTACACCTGAAACGCGGATTTAAAGACGCACTGTAAAACCAAGGCGCAAACAGGCCGTCTGAAAACACACATTTTCAGACGGCCTTTTCTATTCCGCTTGACTTCACTGCCATTTCACAGCAAAATAAGTTTAAATTTTTAAACTTATAAACATAATGAACGAGAATACACTGCAACTTCTGCGCCGCTGCCAGCCGGTTTTTACCGCACTCGGCGACGACAACCGCCTTTTGCTGATCCACCTTCTGCACGAACACGGCAGTTTGAATGTCAATGAATTGACCGAACGCACCCACCTTTCCCGCCCGGCAGTATCGCATCATCTGAAATTGTTGCGCGAAGCCGGTTTGGTACAAGCCGAACAGCGCGGCAAAGAGCGTTTCTATACCGCCACACTCAGCGATGCCGGCGGACTGTTTCAAGACTTAATGCAGGCTTTGGCGGCAGACGGCTGTTTGAGCTGCCGCGAGGCCGTCTGAAAAACGGAGGGCGGAAATACACTTCCGACTGCCCTCGCCATTCTTTCTCAACTTATTAAAAATCAGGAAAAAATATGCTGACAAACACACCTTTTACCCTACCCAACGGTGCAACCGCGCCGAACCGTATTTTAAAAGCCGCGATGAACGAACAGCTTGCCGACCGCAACTGCCGCCCCACCGAAGCGCTTGTACGCCTGTATCAACGCTGGGCAGACGGCGGTGCCGGCGTGCTGATTACCGGCAATGTGATGATTGATAAAACCGCGCTGACGGGCGCAGGCGCAGTCGCCGTTGAAAACGATGCCGATTTGCCGCTGCTCACACGCTGGGCGCAAGCAGGCAGAAGCGGCGGGGCATTGCTGCTGATGCAGCTCAACCACCCCGGCAAACAGTCGCCCAAAGACATCAATCCTGCGCCCGTTGCACCCAGCGCCGTACCGCTGTCGGGCAATGTTGCCGCTTTTTTCAATCCGCCGCGCGCATTGTCCGAAGATGAGATTTTGGATTTGATCAAACGCTTCGGCAATACCGCCGCCGTTGCCGAACACGCAGGCTTCTCCGGCGTGCAAATCCACGCCGCACACGGCTATTTAATCAGCCAGTTCCTGTCGCCGCACCACAACCGCCGGGACGACCGCTGGGGCGGCAGTTTAGAAAACCGGATGCGCTTTTTGCTGGAAATCTACCGCGAAATCCGCCGCCGCACCGCGCCCGGCTTTACCGTATCGGTCAAACTGAACTCGGCCGACTTCCAAAAAGGCGGTTTCAGCGAAGAAGATTCGCTGCGCGTGGCACAAACATTGGCGGAAGAAGGCGTGGATTTGCTGGAACTTTCCGGCGGCAACTACGAAGCACCGGCAATGTGGGACGGCGTAAAAGAAAGTACGCGCCGCCGCGAAGCCTATTTTTTGGACTACGCGGCAAAAGTGCGCCAAGCCTGCGCCGTACCGCTGGCGGTAACCGGCGGCTTCCGTTCGGCGGCCGGTATTGCCGAAGCTTTGGACAGCGGCGATACGGATTTTGTCGGTATCGGCAAACCGTTTGCCCTGCTGCCTGATTTACCCAAAAAACTGTTTGCAGACAGCTTTATCCGCATCGCCACGCCGCCTGTACGCCTCGGCATCGCCAAGCTCGACAACACGCTGGGCAGTATGCTGGAAATGCAGTGGTATATCCGGCAAATGCACCTGCTGGCCGAAGGCAGAATGCCGCAACCGAAACTCTGCGCTTGGAAAGTGTTGGCGAAAATGCTGTGGGAACAAGGCACGGGTGCATTACGGCGCGAACGGGCATAAATAAAGGCCATCTGAAAATCAGTTTTCAGACGGCCTTTAAATTGGTTCACGGCTTATTCTGCCAGCGGCAGCATCAGCTTGGTCATTTTCCAAGCGGTCAGGCCGTTGCGTTCAAAGACCACGCGCAGTGCTTGGTTTTGCTCGTTCTGCCATTTCACTTGAAAAGTGTTCATATCCAGATATTCGGTTTCGGCATTTTCCCAATTCAGGCCGCCGGTTTGGGCGTTTACCGCTTCAACAGCTTTATCAGACAAAATGTCCAGAGGATTTTGCCCGTTCAAGATTTTGGTCACACCGGTCGGCGTACCCACGCCCAAGCTCAATGCTTCCACCATCGGTGCGGCCAAACTCATCGCCAGCGCGGAAAACGGGTTGTCCGACATTTCGCCCAACATCTTTTTGCCGACAACGGCTTTCATCTGCTCGGCCAAGTTGTTACGCAACGCAGCCGTATCAATATATTGCGCCACCGTATCCAAATCTTTCGCTTTTACGGCTTCGGCCAGATTTTTTACCGCGCCGTAAGGCGTGTAGTAAAGATAGCCGCCGGCCGCCAGCAGAGCGGCCAACACCAGCGCTGAAATTTTCTTCATTTTTTCCCTTTCAAAAGCAAACAGCCGTACTGCCTGTGCAATACGGCTGTTTTCCCTCGGTTTACTTGGCAGTTTCCACCTGTACCAATTCAACGGCAACGGTTTCTTCCGCTGCTTTTACCGGCACATCAGAACGGCGCAGGCCGCGCGGCTGTTCGGGCTGCGCTTTTGCCGCCGCTTCGGCCATTGCTTCGGCACGGGTTTGCACCAATACCAAACCGCCCAAATCCTGCGGCAAGGCCGTCTGAATCTGCTGCACCGGCGCGGCTTCGGCATCGTCGTCTTCCGGCTCGCCGGCAACCTCAATCGCTTCCAGCAAAGGGGCAGGCTCGGCAGGCTTCGGCGTTTCGGCCACGCCCATCACTTGCGCCACGGCAGCGCGGACTTTGTCGCCGTTGCCGTACACCAGCTCGTCTTCGCGGCTTTCAATCGCCACCAATACCGGCGTTTGCTCGGCAGGCTCTTCATAAGACGGAATGGTAATCACCAAAGGCTCGTTGCTTTGCGGCTGCTCGGCCAAATTCAGCGGCGCAGGCGCGGCCGTTTCGCCGAAGACGTGTGCCACAGCCAAACGCACTTTCTCGGCGGCCTCGTCAATCATCAGATAATGCTCGATTTTCGCGGCAGACGGAATATGGCGTTTTTTGTCGTTACGGCGGTTGCGGTCGCGCTGGTTTCGGCCGCCGCGTTCACCGCGCTCGCGGCGGTTGCGGTTGCGCTCGTTGCGTTCGCCGCGTCCTTCGTTTTCCTGCGTTTCGGCCGCTTTTTTACCACTGTGTCCGTTTTCAGACGGCATTTCGGCAACGGCTTCTTCGTGCGGCAGCTCGGCCAAAGGCTGAACGGTTTCCGCTTTCGCTTCGCGGCGTTCGTTACGCTGACGGCGGTTATCACGGTTGTCGCGTTCGCGCTTCTCGCTGCGGCCGTTCTGCTCGGCAGTTTCATTACGGATTTCCGCTGCTTCGGTTACCTGCAATTCCGGCTCGGCCGCTTTGACTTCGTCGAAACCGCCGTTTTTCAGACGGCCTTGTTCGATGTTTTCCGCATCGTTGCGGCGGTTGCGCTCGTTACGCTCATTGCGGCGGCCACGGCGTTCGCCGTTCTGGCTTTCTTCGCGGTTCGGACGGCTGTTTTGCGCGTTTTCATTGCGCTCTTCGGCATTCTCGCCCTCTTGGCCGCGGCGGTTGTTGCGGCGTGGATTCTGACGGCGGTTAGCGGCATTGCGGCGCGAACCTTTGCTTGGTTTGCGTTCGCTTTTCGGCTCTTCAACTGCTTTTTTCGCACCGAACAGGCCTTTGAACCACGCTTTAAACGCGCCCCAAACGCTGCCGGAAGCGGCTTCTGCCACCGGCGCAGGCTGGGTGTGTTTCACACCTTTAACCGCAGGCTCCGGCTTGGCTGCCTTGGCTTTTTCGCCGCCGAACGGCTTGGCTGCTTCGTCTTCTTGCGGCACATCAACGCGCTTGTAGCTCGGTTCGGCGTTGTCGTCCACATCGTCGGTACGCACGCGGCTGATGTCGTAATGCGGATTTTCCAGATGAATGTTCGGAATCAGGAACACGGAAACGTCCAAGCGCTCTTCCAAACCGAACAGCTCGGCGCGTTTTTCGTTCAGCAGGAAAGTTGCTACATCCACCGGCACTTGTGCGTGTACTTCGCCGGTGTTGTCTTTCATCGCTTCTTCTTGAATGATACGCAGAACGTGCAATGCTGTTGATTCGATGCTGCGGATAACGCCCGTACCGGCACAGCGCGGACAGGCAACGTGGCTGCTTTCGCCCAAAGCCGGTTTCAGGCGTTGGCGGCTCAGTTCCAGCAGACCGAAACGCGACAATTTTCCCATCTGTACGCGTGCGCGGTCTTTTTTCAGCGCATCGCGCAAGGTATTTTCCACATCGCGCTGATGTTTCGGATTTTCCATATCGATGAAGTCGATAACCACCAAACCACCTAAGTCGCGCAGGCGCATTTGACGGGCCACTTCTTCGGCCGCTTCCATATTGGTTTTGAAGGCGGTGTCTTCAATATCCGTGCCGCGCGTGGCACGGGCGGAGTTTACGTCAATCGAAACCAGCGCTTCGGTGTGGTCGATCACAATCGCGCCGCCGGAAGGCAGGCTCACGCTGCGCGAGAATGCGCTTTCGATTTGGTGTTCGATTTGGAAACGGGAAAACAGCGGCGTATGGTCTTCATACAATTTCAGACGGCCTACATTGTTCGGCATCACATACGACATAAACTCGGAAACTTCGGCATAGACTTCCGGATTATCAATCAGGATTTCGCCGATGTCGGAGCGGAAATAATCGCGGATGGCGCGGATAACCAGAGCGCTTTCCATAAACAGCAGATACGGTTCGCTGTGCGCCGCGGCCGCTTCTTCAATCGCTTTCCATAATTGCAGCAGATAGTTAAAGTCCCATTGCAGCTCTTCTACGCTGCGGCCGATACCGGCGGTACGCGCAATCAGGCTCATACCGCGCGGCACGTCCAATTCGGCCATCGCCGCTTTCAATTCCTGACGCTCTTCGCCTTCGATACGGCGCGATACGCCGCCGCCGCGCGGATTGTTCGGCATCAGAACGAGATAGCGTCCGGCCAAACTGATAAAGGTAGTTAACGCCGCACCTTTATTGCCGCGTTCGTCTTTTTCTACCTGAACGATGACCTGCATACCCTCTTTCAGCACGTCCTGAATGCGTACGCGGCCGCCGTCGTAATCCTGAAAATAAGCCCGGGAAACTTCTTTGAACGGGAGAAAGCCGTGGCGGTCGGTTCCGTAATCGACGAAACAGGCCTCCAAAGACGGCTCGATGCGGGTGATGACACCCTTGTAGATATTGCCTTTACGCTGCTCTTTGCCCAGCGTTTCGATGTCCAAATCCAGCAGGGTTTGGCCGTCGACAATCGCCACGCGCAACTCTTCGGCCTGCGTGGCATTGAATAACATTCGTTTCATAACAACCTCGTTTTGCACTCACGAGGCGGGGTAACCAGTATTTGAACTTCTGCCCTGCAAGATTGCATACCGTCTGAAAAGCGGCGCTTGGCGCGCAGCCAACAATGCCGTTGAATATAACGGCCACAGGCTATGTGCAGGGAAAATCGGAAACAAGAAGGAAATAAAGAACAAAACGCGGCAGCAGCGTTTGCCGCCCTGCCTGCGCCGTCTGCGTGTTGTGTTGCCAGAAAAACACTGCCAGACTGAAAATCGGAGCCCATCTTCCCGTACCGCGTTGGCGCGGACAGCCTGCCTCCTGCGGAAAACCCGTCTTACGGACAAGGCGGCTGCGGTCAATATAAAGTCAAACTTAATTACGCTCTTGCCGAGGCAGGCTTTTGCCTTGGCAAGGAAATGCTTTGTAGAGTGCGTTTTTCATATAAAATAGCGGGTTCGCAATCACCCTTCGCCTGCCGCTTCGGGAAACGGGATTTATCTTTCAAACACTTATCCGCCGTTTCCGCCGCCACAAGCCGTGGCGCAGACAGGTTTTCGGATTATAGAGAAAATGCAGCCGATTAGCAAAGACTTAGTCAATCATCTGACCGTTGCCGAGCACGATGCCGGGCAGCGGCTCGACAACTTCTTAATCAAAATCCTCAAAGGCGTACCGAAAAGCCATATCCACCGCATTATCCGCGGCGGCGAAGTCCGCCTGAACAAAAAACGCTGCAAACCGACCGACCGCTTGAACGAAGGCGATTTGCTGCGTATTCCGCCGGTACGCACCGCTGAAAAAAGGCCGTCTGAAAATCAAAACAATCCGGCGGAAGCCGCGCCGCCGCGCGAATTCGATATTGTATTTGAGGACGATGCGCTGCTGGTTATCAACAAACCGGCCGGTATTGCAGTGCACGGCGGCAGCGGCGTGAGCTTCGGCGTCATCGAGCAGCTGCGCCGTGCGCGACCCGATGCGCGTTATCTGGAACTGGTTCACCGTCTCGACAAAGACACCAGCGGCCTCTTGATGATTGCGAAAAAACGCAGCGCACTGGTGAAGCTGCACGAAGCTATCCGCAACGATCATCCGAAAAAAATCTATCTTGCACTCGGTGTCGGACACACACCGAACGACAGTTTCCACGTCAAACTGCCGCTGTTCAAATACACCGGCGCAAACGGCGAAAAAATGGTGCGCGTCGCCGACAACGGCCAATCTGCGCACACCATTTTCCGCACGCTGAAACGCTACCGCAACAGCCTGCTGCACCAAGTCGGTTTGACCGAACTTTCGCTGTTCCGCTGCACGCTGAAAACCGGACGCACCCACCAAATCCGCGTGCATCTGCAAGCGCAAAACACACCGATTGCGGGCGATGAGCGCTACGGTGATTATCAGGCCAACAAACGTTTGCAGAAATTGGGATTGAAGCGGATGTTCCTGCACGCCGCCGAACTGCATTTGCAGCATCCGTTAAGCGGCGAACCTTTGATTTTGAAGGCCGATTTGCCGCAGGATCTGCAACAGTTCCTGCTGGTTTTGGACAATGCCGGAAAGGCCGTCTGAAAACAGAGGCCTCCGCCAAACCAGTCCATTCCGAGCATCTGAAACCAATCCATCATATCGTGATATTTTTATGAACAATACACCGAAACTCATTATCTT
>JAUNKU010000011.1:16795-23285 GCA_030532645.1 Neisseria sp.
CCAATCCATCATATCGTGATATTTTTATGAACAATACACCGAAACTCATTATCTTCGACTGGGACGGCACGCTGGCCGACAGTACACAGCCGATTATCGCCACAATGCAGCACGCTTTCCGCCAATGCGGCCCGCCCGAACCGGCAGCCGAAGCCGTGCGCCATCTTATCGGCCGCAGCCTGCCGAATGTGGTGCACGAACTGGCTCCGGATTTGTCGGCCGCACAGTACAGCGATATTGTCCGCGCCTATCAGGCGTTTTCCCATTCGCCGCAGCGCAGTAAAACCGTATTGTTTCCGCAAGCCCTGCCCTGCCTGAAAACCTTGCAGAAACAAGGCTACTGGCTGGCCGTTGCCACCGGAAAAGGCAGAAAAGGCTTGGATTTGGCAATGGCCGATACGGAAACAGCGGATATTTGGTTTGCCACACGCTGCGCCGATGAATCAGTGCCGAAACCTGCGCCCGATATGGTGCTGGAAATCTGCGAACGCTTGGGTGTCGAACCGAAAAACACGGTTGTTGTCGGCGACACAACTTACGATTTGGATATGGCTGCCAACGCCAAAGCCGCTGCCGTCGGCGTGCTGACCGGCGCACACAAGCGCGAAATGCTGGCCGCTTCGCCACATATCGCGCTTTTGGACGATTTATCCAAGCTGCCCGACATATTGGCCGCACATTTTTCCAAACACTGAACCCCTCTGTTTTCAGACGGCCTTGAAACAGCATTCAAGGCCGTTTTTTGCGTCAATCCAAACACAAAGGCCGTCTGAAAATATTGCCGTGCATACTTTCCGCCAATAAAACGTTTGCTCCGGCCAAACAAAAACCGCCCGAGTTTTCACTCAGGCGGTTTTCTGTATCGTTAATCTGCAATCAGATTATTGAGTCAGCTCACCGATACCGTCCACTTCGATTTCTACGCGGCGGTTAGGTTGCAGACACGCAATCTCTTGCTCGCGAGGCAGCTTGGTAGAACATTCTTGTACCGGATTGGCTTCACCCAAACCTTGTGCGCTCATAATACCGGCAGGAACACCGCGAGATACCAAGTAGCGGCGTACAGTTTCGGCACGGCGTTGAGACAAGCCCAAGTTGTACGCGTCAGAACCTTTGCGGTCGGTGTAACCAATGATGCGGATAGAATCCACGCGGTCGAAGCGTTTGATGTCGGCAGCAAATTTGTCCAGTTTCGCAAAACCGGCAGGCAGCATATCTTTTTCTGCGCTCTTATCGAAGTAGAACAGAGCATCTGCGCCCAAAGTCAGACGTTGGGTACGTACTGCAGGTGCTTTAGGAGCAGGAGGACATACGGCATCAACCGGATCAACGGCGCGCCAGAAGAAGCTGCGGCCCAATTTGTCTTTGTCGAAGATTACTTTGAACTGACAAGTAGTGATGTTGTCAGTACCTTGGCCCGGAGTGTGGAAGTGGAACAGGTAGTCCCATTCGCGTACGAAGAACATACCTTCGTCAAAGTGAGGACGGCCCAACAGGTCGTACAGTTGGTCTTCGGTTACACCGTTTTTAACGGCAGCCAAAGCCTGAGCAGTCGGGAAAGTACCTTTTTCGTTAGTGAAGGTTACAGAAGAAGGATCAGGGAAAATCGGCTCTTCGGTAGTGCCTTCGCGGGTTACTTGGCTTTTGGTAGCACAAGCAGCCAAGGCGCTCAACATTGCAACAGACAAACCGGCTTTCAGCCAAGCTTTTGTAGATTTCATTTTCTATCCTTTAATTATCAGAAACAGCTTTTAACGGAACGCATTTTATCACGTCCGCTTTCAAAGCGTTTAAGAAAAAATCTATCGTTTGGTTTACAGACGGCCTGCCTCGGTAAAGAGGGTGTCAGACGGCACGTCGGACAAAACAGTTGCCGCCGCTGCACTTTCGGCTTTACGGCGGTTAAACCTGCCCAATCATACCTGAAAGCGGATTGCCGGAATACCGCAAAAAAAGATTTACGCGCCATTTACACAGCAAACACGCTTTTTGTTACGGATTTACAACATAAAAAGCCATATTCCGATATTTCTCTGCACCGCTTACGGGCAATTTTCTGAAGCATTTCCACATTTTCAGACGACCTCAAACAGCCTGCCCTGCGCCAACACCTGCTTTACCGGTGCAAAATCGCGGCGGTGTTCGGGCAATGCGCCGAATTGCCGCAAAGCAGCCAAATGCGCAGCTGTGCCGTAGCCTTTGTGTTTCTCAAAACCGTATTGCGGATAACGCTCGGCTAATGCATACATTTCGGCATCGCGGGCGGTTTTCGCCAATACGGAAGCAGCAGAAACAGCAGCGATTTTGCTGTCACCCTTCACGAGTGCTTCGGCATTTTTATCCTGCAACGCTTTGGGCACACGGTTGCCGTCTACCCAGATTTTCTGCGGCGCAACGGCCAAACCGGCCACGGCGCGCTCCATCGCCAGCATTGTGGCGTGCAGAATATTCAGCTCGGCGATTTCGTTCACATCAGCCGATGCCACACACCACGCCAAAGCTTGCATTTTGATTTCGACCGCCAAACGGTCGCGCTTTTTTTCACTGAGCTTTTTCGAGTCGGTCAGACCGTCCAAACGGTAATCCGGCGGCAGAATAACGGCGGCAGCAAACACGCTGCCGACCAAAGGGCCGCGTCCGGCTTCGTCCACGCCGGCCTCTAAAAGGATTTCGTTCATTTTTTCCATCTTTTGTTACCGCCCGCGCTTGGCGATTCTCCGGCTTGGCTTCGCAAAAACTGCTTCGCTTGTTTTCAGACGGCCTTCATTTCTTCCGCCACTGCCGCCGCCGCCAATTCGGCGGTATTTTTCTTCAACATCAAGTGCAAATCGTAAAAATCGCGTTCTAATTGGGCGGTTTTCTCGGGATTTTCGTACCACTCGGCTACGGCTTCGGCAAGCAAATCGGGCTTGGCTTTGCCTTGCAGCAGCTCGGGGACGGCTTCGCGGCCGAGCAGAATATTGGGCAAACCAACGTGCGGCACTTTGATTTTGCCTTTCACATAAAAATAAGTGAGCGGCGAAATTTTGTAGCTGATAACCATCGGGCGTTTGCACAGGGCAACTTCCAAAGTGGCCGTGCCGCTGGTCACCAAAACCACATCGGCGGCGGTACAGGCCAAGGCGGAGTGGCCGCTCATCAGCTGCACGGGCAAATGTTTGTATTCGTCTTTTTCCAGCAGCTCGTTCAAACGTTTGCGCGTAGCGGCTGTTGCAACAGGCAGCAGAAAACGGGCATCGGGATAACGTTGCAGCAGGCGCGAGGCCGTCTGAAAAAACACGGGGGCCATATAATCGATTTCGCTGACCCGGCTGCCCGGCATCAGTGCAAACACGGGCGCGCCGCCTTCCAGCTTCATCCGTTCGCGGGCGGCTGTTTTGTCCGCCTCCAAAGGCATTGTTTCGGCCATCGGATGCCCGATAAATTCGGCACGGCCGCCCGCTTCGATATACAGCGGCGCTTCCATCGGAAACAGGCAAAGCACTTTATCCACCTGCTTCACAATGGTATGCACACGCTCGCGCCGCCACGCCCACACGGACGGACTGACGTAATGAATGGTCGGAATGCCTTGCTGTTTCAGCTTTTCCGCCACACCGAGGTTGAAATCGGGCGCGTCGATACCGATGAAAATATCGGGGCGCAGATTGGTTAAATCGCGCACCAAACCTTTGCGGATACGCAGAATTTCCGGCAGCCGTTTGATAACTTCGACAAAGCCGCGCACCGCCAGCTTTTCTTGTTCGTACAAACTTTCAAAGCCGAGTGCCAGCATACGCGCGCCGCCGATACCGGTAAAACGCGCATCGGGATAACGCTCTTTCAAAGCCCGGATTAAATGTGCGCCGAGCAAATCGCCCGAGGCTTCGCCCACGCTGATGGCAATCAAAGGGGATTTTTTGTCCATATTTCTGACTTGAAAGGCCGCCTGAAAACGAGCGCAGAAAACTGCTCTTGCTGTTCAGACGGCCTTGGTAATGAAAAATTTAAAACTGCGCCGGACGGCAGGCAATCAGATAGTTCACGTCGGTATTGCCGCCCAAATAATATTCGCGCGTGAGCAGATTGTAGCCCATACCTTTGCTGTCTACCACGTCCAAACCGGCTTGGCGGCACATTCTCGCCAGCTCGGACGGCGTAATGAATTTCTGCCAGTCGTGCGTACCTTTCGGCACCAATTTCAGCAGATATTCCGCGCCGAGAATGGCGTGCAGATAAGATTTGCGGTTACGGTTGATGGTGGAGAAAAACACCATACCGTCCGGCTTCACCAGCTTGGCACAAGCAGCCACAATCGCAGCCGGATCGGGAACGTGTTCCATCATTTCCATACAGGTTACGATATCGAAAGAATGCGGCATTTCCGCTGCCAGCTCTTCCACCGGCACGCAGCGGTAGCGCACATTTTCCACACCGTTGTCCAAAGCGTGCAGCTTGGCGATTTTCAGCGACTTTTCCGCCATATCGATGCCGAGCACCGATTCCGCGCCGCGCTTGGCCATACTTTCGCTCAAAATGCCGCCGCCGCAGCCTACGTCCAAAACCGCCTTGTTTTTCAGACGGCCTAGACGGTCGATATAGTTCAGGCGCAGCGGATTGATGTCGTGCAGCGGCTTGAATTCGCTATTTTTGTCCCACCAATTATGCGCAAGTTGGCTGAATTTCTCGATTTCGCTGTCATCTACATTCGGTTTCTGCACGGCTTCGTTCATCTTGGTTTTCCTGCGAAAAAATCTTGCCGATTATAACACTTCGGGCTTATTTTGCGGCGCGTTGCAGCAACACAAAACGCTCGTTCTTATTTCGCGGACGGCCGCCCTGCCACAGCACAACGTCCGTTTCCGGCAAAGGCTCATTTTCCGCCTTCTCAATCAAACGGTAAGCACACTGCGGATTACCCGTTTCAAACGGCAGCAAACTGTATTCGCGCCACGCCGTTTGCGCGGTGCGGCTTTCGATATTCAAACAAGCAAGGCCGTCTGAAACCGCCTGCGGTACAACAGCTTCCATCTGCCGCACAACGGGACGGTAGCTTTTCGCCGCGTCCAGCCACGGCAGCCACAAGGTCATCAGCAACGCCCAAGCCAGCGTCATACCGGCCGCCCAGTTCGTTACCGCTTGGCGGCCTTTAACGTGTTTGCGCGTAATCGCCCACAACCACAGCGGCGTAAACAGCAAGGCCACCGCCATCGGCATCGCATCGATATCCGGCACATAAAACGGGCTGAAATAAGCGGAGCGTGCCGCCAGCTTTTCCGGCCAGCCGAAGTTCATCGCCACAAAACCGAGCCACAAAAACGCCGCCAACAAACCGAAAACGGCAATACCGAACCAGTTTAAAAACGCCGCCGCGCCGCGCCGCAAGCTGTCCAATTTTGCCGCCGCCAACAATGCCAAAGGCGGCATCAGGCAAATCAGCGCATCGGCACGGGGGTTCGGACTGAACACCAGCAGCACGCCGAACACGCCGAGCCACACCAGTGCCAGCACGCCCCAATCTTCGCCGCGCAAACGGCTACGGTTGGCCGTCCACACCGCTAGCGGCCACGCCGGAAACGCAAACCACAACAGGTTTTTCAAGTAATACCAGGCAGAAAACGACAACGAGAAATCCCGTACGCCGCCGAATACGCCGAACAAATGTTCGTCACGCCAAACGGCAAACCATTCCGGCGACGTTTTCCATAAAGCCAGCGGATACAGCACCGCCAAAGGCAGCCCGACCGCCAGCGCACCGATTAAAGAAATGCGGTAGCGGCGCGTCTGCCATTGCGGAAACAGCAGCAGCAAAAACGCACACAACCATACCGCCGGCGCAAACAGCCAGCCGGCCGTCATTCCGAGCAAAGCCCAAGCCGTGCCCAAGCAGGCTGCCGCCAGAATCACGCGCGAACGCGCTACGGAAAAGCCGTACAAACACAGGCCGAACGCGGCAAACTGTACCGACATTCCGCCCAACAGATGCCCGGCTTCAATCAAACCGGCACAGCCGATCAACACCAGCACCACGCTGCGCCCCTGATGCCGCCCGAGCAGGCGGTAGCCCGCCAAACCGCAGGCAGTCAGGCCGATAACAGTATAAAACACCGACGCAAAACGCATTGCCGAATAGCCGTCCATCCAATGCGGCGACAACAATGCGCGGAAAGCCGCCGCCGTCCACACATAAACAGGCGACACGCCCTGCACGCTGCCGTCTGCAAACGCAGCAGGCAGCGGCGCACCCGACATCAGCAGCCGTACCGCTTCGTTAATCTGCGGTTCGAGCGGTTTCCACAAGTCGTGCGAAAACACGCCCGGCCACAACCAAGCAAACACCAAAAGCAGCAAAATCCACGGTTTTTCACCGGTCGGCGCAGGCGCGCGCGATTGGGGCGGCGTATAAGTGAGCATAAAATTCTGAAAATAAATTGGCAAACGGCTAAGTGTAGCAGGTTCGCGCGTTTTGAACGAGAAAGGCCGTCTGAAAACGGGCATTTTTCAGACGGCC
>JAUNKU010000170.1 GCA_030532645.1 Neisseria sp.
CGGCGGCGGCGTGCATATCGATCAGCAGCAGGCTTTCTTCGGCTTGCGACAGAATGTAAATATCCAAAAGTTGGGCAATGGCAAAGCCGAGCGGCGGAATATCGGGCGCGGCTTCGCCGGCAAGGCCGTCTGAAAAAGCGGCATTTGAACAAGATGAATTTGCTTCAACGGTGTTTGCACCCGAAATAGCATAACCGGCCGTTTCAGACGGCCTTGCCGCCGCAAAATCATCAAGCGGTTCGGCAGGCTTGTTTGTGCCGTACAAAGCCGCGTAATTGTCCATCGCCTGACGGCTTTCGCGCAGCGACAAACTGCGTTGCTGCGGTGAGCGCGCAGCGGAATAGGCAACCGGCGTGCGGCCGGAAAACGCCGCTTCGTTTGTTTGAGCGCCGTTGCTTGCGTTATGGTTTTGCAGAAACTCGTTTTGCGCGTTTTCAGACGGCCTTTGTGCGGAAATACCGTCTGAAATGCCCAGCATATCGTGCAGCACCGTACCGGCATTGCTTA
Organism: Neisseria sp.; assembly: GCA_030532645.1. Lineage (GTDB taxonomy): Bacteria > Pseudomonadota > Gammaproteobacteria > Burkholderiales > Neisseriaceae > Neisseria. The sequence continues at coordinate 508 of JAUNKU010000170.1, forward strand.
CGCTTTCCGTTTCATCGGCGCGGGTGCCCGCCAGCGTTTTGTTCAGCGTATGGAACATAATCTGATGCACGGCTTGGCTGTCGCGGAAACGGATTTCGGTTTTGCCCGGATGCACGTTCACGTCCACCATCTCGGGCGGCAACTCTAAAAACAGTACGAAAGCCGGTGCCAGCGCATTATGCAATACATCGCGGTAAGCTTGTTTCACGGCGTGCAGCATTACTTTGTCGCGTACAAAACGTTTGTTTACAAAGAAAAATTGTTTGTCCGTACGGCCTTTGGCAAAAGTCGGCTTGGCGATTTGGCCGTGTACGCGCAGCACGCCGCTGCCGCTGTCGGTATCCAGTGCCGCAGCCGCAAAATCGCCGCCCAATACGGCGGCAATACGCTCGGCCTGCGTTTGTGCCGGATAACGGAAGACCGGTTTGCCGTCGCGTTTCAGCGAAAAGGCCACGTTCGGGTGCGCCAATGCCAAACGGTCGAGCGCGGCCGCGCAGTGGGCGTATTCGGTGTTTTCGGATTTGAGGAATTTGCGCCGAGCGGGCGTATTGAAGAACAAATCGGCCACTTCAACCGTTGTTCCGAAAGGGTGGGAAGCTGCGGAAACGGGCAACAGTTTGCCGTCTTCCGCACGGATTTCGGCCGCGTGCGCCGCATCGGCCGTTCGGCTGGTCAAAGTCAGCCGTGAAACAGAAGCAATGCTGGCCAAGCCTTCGCCGCGGAAACCCATACTGGATACGCGTTCCAAATCGGCCAACGAAGCAATTTTGCTGGTTGCGTGCCGCGATAATGCCAGCGGCAGATCATCGGCGTGGATACCGCCGCCGTTGTCTGTAATCCGTAAAAGCTTGATACCGCCGCCGCCGATTTCCACATCAATGCTGTCTGCACCTGCGTCTAAGCTGTTTTCCACGATTTCTTTCAGCGCGTTGGCAGGGCGTTCCACCACTTCGCCGGCGGCGATTTGGTTGACCAGATGATCGGGCAGGGCGGCAATGCGTTTCATAATACGGAGTGTGAAAATAAAAGGGAGATTATACCCGATACAAACAGGCCGTCTGAAAAAAGGAGCATTTTGCAGCGCAAAAATACATTTTTTCAGACGGCCTTCAATCGGCAAGAATCAGTCGGCGGCGCGTTTGGCGCGGATAACTTCAATCACCGCAGGCAAAACGGAAATCACAATAATCGCGCCCAGCACCAAGCCCAAATTGTTTTTCACAACCGGCAGATTGGCGAAGAAATAGCCCGCATAAGAAAACAGCACCACCCAAAGCACCGCGCCGATAATGTTGTAGCGGATAAACTTGGCGTAATCCATCTCCGCCATACCGGCCACAAACGGCGCAAAAGTCCGCACAATCGGTACGAAACGGGCAATGATAATGGTTTTGCCGCCGTATTTTTCATAAAACGCGTGGGTTTTGTCCAAATAGCTGCGGCGGAAAATTTTGGAATCCGGATTGGCAAACAGCTTCGCGCCGAAATATTTGCCGACGGCAAAATTCACCGCATCGCCCAAAACCGCCGCAGCCAACAGCAGCAAAACCATCAAATGAATATCCATACCGCCCACTGCCGCAATACCGCCGGCGGCAAACAGCAGCGAATCGCCCGGCAGAAAAGGCGTCACCACCAAACCGGTTTCGCAAAACACAATCAGAAACAGAATGGCATAAATCCACAAACCGTATTGGGCAGACAGCGCAGCAAGATGCTGGTCGATATGCAGAATAAAATCGATGATTTGAGCGGCAAATTCAGGCATTGGAAAATAATCGGAAACAGGTTGCAAAAGGCGTGTATTTTAGCCTGAAAAGTGCAGAACGTCATATTCATACCGCCTGTATTTTTAAACAGAGCGGCAGATGTACGGAGAAGTCCCGGCGCCAACCTAAATCAAAGAACAAACAAATGCAAAATGCCGTCTGAAAAACGCTCTTTTCAGACGGCATTTGTTGCAGATAAACGTCTCAGA
>JAUNKU010000171.1 GCA_030532645.1 Neisseria sp.
TTCGGGTACAGTTTTCAGACGGCCTTCTTTACTTCTGTTATCTGCATAAAAAATGCCCGAGCAAATTCGGGCATTTTTTATCTCCGTCTCACACTTCCGAGCGTTTGAAATGCCGCACGCGGAAGCCGAGCAGTGCCAAAGTGGCAAAGTACAAAACCACGCCGAGCATCACCAAGCCGCCGAGCTGCGCGGCCTTAAACCAACCTGTGGCGTGTACCCATTCCAGCGGCAGATAATGCAGCGCGGCATACAGGCCGCCGCCCATTACCGCCAAAGCCGTACAGATTTTCAGCAGAAACGCCGCCCAGCCTGCTTTCGGGCGGTACATTTTCTTCATCCGCAACAGCGTATAAAGCAAAGCGGCGTTCAGGCACGCGCCCAAGCCGATGGCCAAAGCCAAGCCGACGTGCTGCAACGGGCCGATAAACAGCAAGTTCATCAGCTGCGTGCAAATCAGCGTGAATACCGCGATTTTTACCGGCGTTTTAACATTTTGTTTGGCATAAAAACCGGGCGCCAGCACTTTAATCATAATCAACCCGATCAGGCCGAACGAATAAGCAATCAGTGCCTGCTGCGTCATTACGGCATCGTTCAGCGTAAATTCGCGGTACATAAACAGCGTGGACACCAGCGGAAACGACAATACGGCCAAGCCTACGGCAGCCGGCAGCGCGAGCAGCATACACAGGCGCAAGCCCCAATCGAGCAGTGCGGAAAATTCCTGCGTATCCGGATTGCCTGCGTGCTTGGACAAAGTCGGCAGCAGAATCGTACCGAGTGCCGCGCCGAGTACGCCGGTTGGCAGTTCCATCAGGCGGTCGGCATAATACATCCACGACACGCTGCCCGATTGCAGAAACGAAGCAAAAATGGTGTTAATCACCAACGAAATCTGCGCCACGCTCACGCCTAAAACGGCAGGCAGCATCTGTTTCATCACGCGCTTGACCGCTTCGTCGCGGAAATTCAGCTTCGGCGTTTTCAAAAACCCCTGTTTCCACAGCCAAGGCAGTTGGAAGCCCAGTTGCAGAATGCCGCCGACAAACACCGCCCACGCCAAAGCCGTTACCGGCGGATCGAAATACGGTGCGAAAAACAGGGCAAACACAATAAACGATACATTCAGGAAAACAGGCGTAAACGCCGGAATGCTGAATTTATGGTAAGTGTTCAAAATCGAGCCGACAAAAGATGACAGCGAAATCAACAGGATATAGGGGAACGTAATCCGCAAAAGCGCAACGGAAAGCTCGAATTTGCTTTCATTGCCGACAAAACCGGGCGCGGTAACGTAAATAATCCACGGCGCGGCCAGAATGCTGAGTGCTGTAACAATCGTCAGAATAAACGTCAGCATACCGGCAACGTGCTGCACAAACTGCTGCGTTGCCTCGGGCGTTTTATTTTGCTTGTATTCCGCCAAAATCGGCACAAAAGCCTGCGCGAACGCGCCTTCAGCAAAAATCCGCCGCAACAGGTTCGGCAGTTTGAACGCCACAAAAAACGCATCCGTCGCCATACCTGCGCCGAACGAACGCGCGATAATCGAATCGCGCACAAAACCCAAAATCCGCGAAAGCATCGTCAAACTGCCTACTTTCGCCAAAGCACCTAATAAATTCATAATTTTTCTTGTTCTAAAACCAACAGGCCGTCTGAAAACACAGCCCCGATACAGCCGGCAACCGCTTGCAGAAGCCAATAAAAATACAGCGAACCCACCGAAAAAAGCCGTTTTCAGACGGCCTTATTCCACCGTTCCTCAGCATCCGGCTCATCAAAACCCTGCGCCTTCGCCAAACGGTACCAACCGGCCAAACGCCATACGCAAAGCAGCGCAAGATACGGCAAACACAAGGCTACCCAAAAATAACGCGGATTCTCAAACGATAAAGCAGGCGTGCCACCCATCAGCGACAACAGTGCACCGAACCATTCCCACCAAGACGGCAGCGAAAACGCCAACACGGCAATCAACCCCAAAGTCGCCAACACGCCGATCGGCATTGCCCGCCCTTCCGATACAGAACGATTCAAACGCAGCAACACCAGCAGCCCGAAACCGACCACCGCAATCATTCCGCCATTGGCCAACAGCTGCAAACTGCTGAACGCTACCTCCGGCGCAGATGACGCACCGCCCGACTGCGCCGGTGCAAAACTCTGCATCGCGTTCAGCACAAAACCGTACAACATATCCGCCAGCACAATCCAAACCGGCAACGCCGATAAAATCCGTTTCATCACGTTTCCGTAACGCAAAAAAGCGAAGCGTATCACAAGGCGCAATACTTGTGCGCGTTTCCAGACATTAGCGGCAAAAAGCCTGTTCGGAAAACCGGCTTCAATACTTCAAAATATACAGCACCAACAGAAAGGCCGTCTGAAAAACACACGGTTTTCAGACGGCCTTGCCTTTACATCGGTTTAATTTTTACCTTGGCGTTCGCGC
>JAUNKU010000172.1 GCA_030532645.1 Neisseria sp.
TCGCCACGTTTTGCGCAGTGATTATCTGCGCCATATTCGTGGCGAGTTTTTCTTTCTGGCTGGTGCAGAACACGCAGGCCGAAACCCATTTCCAGCAACAACGCGCGATTGAGCAGATGTTGCTGGAAAACGCCGTGGCCGCCTTTAATGCACGCGGCGAAAGCGGCGTACGCGAAGTGCTCAAAAGCTGGCACGACCGCCCCGGTATGGAAAAAGTGCTGGTCGTATCGGGCGACGAGCGCAAAGACGTGCTCGGCCGCGAAGTCCACCCGAAACGTTTGGAAGCCGCCCGTGCCTACGCATTAAGCCACCCCGACGATGCCAGCGTGCGGATTGAGTTTGACCGTTTGGGCGAAGAATACCTTTTCTATATCCGCAACTGGGACAAGAACGAAGCCAAGCGTCTGCCCAGCCCGCTGTATATTCCCGGCCTGCCGCTTGACCCGATGTGGCACGAAATCATCATTCTCGGCTTTATCTTTCTGGTCGGCCTGCTGCTTGCCTATATTCTGGCCAACAACATCACCAAACCGATACGCATTTTGGGCAAAGGTATGGCGAAACTGGCCGAAGGCAGCTTGGATACGCGCCTGTCGGAAGAGCTGAAAGACCGCGACGACGAGCTTTCCCACCTCGGCCAGCAGTTCGACAAAATGGCCGAGCAGCTGCAAAAACTGGTAGAAAAAGAGCGCCACCTGCTGCACCACGTTTCCCACGAAATGCGCTCCCCCTTGGCGCGGATGCAGGCCATTCTCGCCCTGATTGAATCACAGCCGCAAAACCAAGCACGCTATATGGCGCGATTGGAAGGAGAATTGGAGCGTATGAACGAACTGGTCGGCGAACTGCTGACACTCTCCCGCTTGGAAAGTGCCAACACCAAAATGGAAAAAGAAGAGCTCAAACTCGTCCCTTTCCTGCGCCATTTGGTAGAAGACAGCCAAGAAATCGCCCTGAAAAACGGCCAAACCGTCAGCATCGATGTCGGCAATGTACCGGAAAACGCCCGTCTGAGCGCCAACGAAAGCTATCTCTACCGCGCCTTTGACAACGTTATCCGCAACGCCGTCAATTACAGCCCCGAAGGCAGCGTTATTCAAGTTGCCCTCAGCGAAGCAGGCAGCCATTGGCAGATCGATATTACCGATAACGGCCCCGGCGTCAAACCCGAGCAGCTCGGCAGCATCTTCACCGCCTTTTACCGCGCCGACAGCAGCGCCCACAAACCCGGCACCGGTCTCGGCCTTGCCCTGACCAAACACATTGTCGATCAGCACTGCGGCACAATCAGCGCCGAAAACATCGCCCCAAACGGCCTGCGTATGCGCTTCGTTCTGCCCAAAAAAGGCAGCGAAAATTGCGAAGGCTGAATAGCCGGAAATAGGGCAATCAATAAAAAGGCCGTCTGAAAACACCGATTTTCAGACGGCCTTTTTAGCGCAACCGCTTTCCCGCAACACAACTCTCAGCCAACAAAAACACCCCCCGTATTTACCGCCGCAGCAAAGCAGGCTATAATCCACAGCTTAGTTTTCCAAACACGCGGAAGTGGCGAAATTGGTAGACGCACTGGATTTAGGTTCCAGCGCCGCAAGGTGTGAGAGTTCGAGTCTCTCCTTCCGCACCAAACTCAGAAAAATAGCAGCCTTCGGGCTGCTTTTTTTTACGTCTATCTGCTTCTGCATAGAGTAAATTTATGCAGTGGTACGCCGTTTTTGGCGTGAACGCTACGAAGAGGCGCGGCGGATTGTAGCGGCGGGCGGTCAGGCCGTCTGAAGGCAAATGATTGACAGAGTAACTTTATTGTAACTACAATTATTTAATGAAAACAAAGTTGATTTGGGATGAAGCGAAACGGGAGGCAAATTTAGCCAAGCACGGCTTGGATTTTGCCGATGCGGGAGAGGTGCTTGCTTCTCCCTACCGCTTGGATGTTGCAACAAGCCGAAACGGAGAGAATAGAACGCAGTCTATTGCGTATGTTTTCGGGCGTTTGGCCGTGTTATCCGTGGCACATACAGAGCGGAGCGGGCAGTGTCGCATTATCAGCTATCGAGCGGCTTCGAGTTCAGAAAGAGAGGTTTATTATGAATGGTTGCAAGACCGATATTTTGAAAGTAATGGAGGCCGTTAAGTCACTGCCGCCTGAGCAGGATTATGTTTGGGACGGCAAAGACGAGGACGACCGCCCAGCGAGCCGAGAGGAGTTGTCCGCCGCAATCAGGCGCGGCCGCCCGAAAGCGGCACAAACGAAAGAGCAAGTAACGCTACGGCTTTCGCCCGATGTCTTGGCGGCATTCCGCAAGGACGGCAAGGGCTGGCAAACGCGTATTAACGAAGCATTGCGGCAGTATTTGGCGATGCAGTGAGCACCGGCCCGCAAAGATGCGGGCTTTATTTATGGCGGCTTGGATTGTGGCCGTCTGAAAATG
>JAUNKU010000173.1 GCA_030532645.1 Neisseria sp.
GACGTTAATCAGAAAGCCCAAGCGCTCGGTGATTTCTTTGAGGATTTTTTCGGCGATTTGCAGCTTGTTGCCGTCCAAATCCAGTTTTTCAAAAAATTCCAGCGTTTTATCCAAAGGAATGGCGGAAATATCGTGCAGCGCACGGCCGCCGACATACACATAACGCGCTTCTTTACGTAAACGCGCGCCGCTGCAAGACGGGCAGGCGCGGTGGCTTTGATAGCCGCGCAGTTTGTCGCGGATGGTTTCGCTGTCGGTTTCGCGGTAACGGCGTTCCAAATTCGGCAAAATGCCTTCAAACGCGTGGCTGCGGTCGAACATCGTGCCTTTTTCCGACAAATAACGGAAATTGATCACTTCCTTGCCCGAGCCGTGCAAAACCACTTTCTGCACTTTCGCCGGCAGCTCATCAAAAGGCGTATCCACCGAAAAGCCGTAATGCTCGGCCAAAGACTGAATCATTTGGAAATAAAACTGGTTACGCTTGTCCCAGCCTTCCACCGCACCGGCCGCCAGCGACAATTCCGGATGCGCGACCACACGCTCGGGATCGAAAAAATCGGTATGCCCCAAACCGTCGCAAGACGGGCAAGCGCCCACCGGATTGTTAAACGAAAACAGGCGCGGCTCTAATTCGGGCAGGCTGTACGAGCAAACCGGACAGGCGAAACGCGCGGAAAACCAATGCTCTTCGCCGCTATCCACTTCCACCGCCAACGCCCGTTCGCCGCCGTGTTGCAGCGCGGTTTCAAAACTTTCCGCCAAACGCTGCTTGATATCAGCCTTCACTTTCACACGGTCAATCACCACATCGATATTATGCTTGATGTTTTTTTCCAGCTTCGGCACTTCGTCCAGCGTATAAACCTCGCCGTCCACGCGCACACGGGCAAAACCCTGCGCCTGCAAATCGGCAAAGAAATCAACAAACTCCCCTTTCCGCTCGCGCACCGCCGGTGCCAAAATCATCACGCGCGTTTCTTCCGGCAGCTGCAAAACCGCATCCACCATCTGCGATACGGTTTGGCTGCTCAACGGCAGATTGTGGTCGGGACAATACGGCGTACCCACCCGCGCATACAGCAGGCGCAGATAATCGTGGATTTCCGTTACCGTGCCGACCGTGGAACGCGGATTGTGGCTGGTGGATTTCTGCTCGATCGAAATCGCCGGCGACAAACCCTCAATCAAATCCACATCGGGCTTATCCATCATCTGCAAAAACTGGCGCGCATAAGCCGACAGGCTTTCCACATAACGGCGCTGCCCTTCGGCATACAGCGTATCAAACGCCAGCGACGACTTGCCGCTGCCCGACAAGCCGGTTACCACCACCAATTTATGGCGCGGAATATCCAGATCGATGTTTTTCAGATTGTGTGTCCGCGCACCGCGGATAACGATTGTATCGTTGTTTTTATTCATCATTTTTCTTGCAGAAATCAGAAAGGGAAACAGCGGATTATAGCAGTTTCCCAAGCAAAAAACCGCACACAGAAAGGCCGTCTGAAAAGCGGCGGTCTGCCGCACCGCCACAAACTTACGCCCTTCTTTTTCCAAGCCGTTTTTTCAGACGGCCTTGGCTGTGAAAATCCCTGACTGCCGGATTATTTTCCGGCTTTCGGCTTGAAGAAACCGATCTCGGGCGCTATTTATAAAAACCGCTTCACAATCTTCTTTTAAGGTAAAAAAACAATGTCATTTTACTCCCGCACCGCTTCCCTGCTCACCGGCTGCACGCTGGCCGTTTTGTCGCTGTTCGGCTGTGCTGCGCCGTCCCAACCGGCAAGCGTTCAGTATCACGCCGAAAAACTGGCCGAGCCCAAAGGCCGGATTTTGGTTGTCCTGACCAATCACGCCGACTATCCGAGCCGCAAAGACCATACCGGATTATGGGTTACCGAACTGACGCATTTTTTCGAAGTAGCCGACCAAGCCGGTTTTACAATGGATTTTGTCAGCCCCAAAGGCGGCAGCGTACCGCTTGACGAGCGCAGCCTGAAACCTTTGTATATGGACAAACAGGCTTATGCTTATTTGGCTGATCCCGAGTTTGCAGGCCGTCTGAAAAACACCTTGCAGCCCAAGCAGGTCGATGCCCGAAATTATCAAGCGGTTTACTTTACCGGCGGCCACGGCACGATGTGGGACTTTGCGAACAATCCCGAGCTGACCGTGCTGGCGGAAAACGTTTACCGCCAAGGCGGCATTGTGTCTGCCGTCTGCCACGGCGTGGCCGGGCTGCTTTCACTGAAAGACGGCACGGGCGAGCCGCTGATTAAAGGCAGAAACGTAACCGGCTTTTCCAATCAGGAAGAATGGCTGTCGGGTATGAAAAAGCAAGTGCCGTTCTTTTTGCAGGACGCGCTGATTGC
>JAUNKU010000174.1 GCA_030532645.1 Neisseria sp.
GGGGCAGCCGTTTCTCACCGAAGCAGGCCGCCTGACCGACATCGCCCGCGAAGCCGTTGCCAAAGTGTGCGGAATACAGACCGAACTTTCCACCAGCGGCGGCACGTCGGACGGCCGCTTCATCAAAGCCATCGCCGCCGAGCTGATCGAACTCGGCCCCAGCAACGCCAGCATCCATCAGATTAACGAAAACGTGCTGTTGAGCGACATCCCGAAACTCTCCGCCATTTACGAAGAAATGCTCAAAGCCCTGCTCTGAGGCCGTCTGAAAAATGGTGCGGGCGTAGGAAAGTTTGAAACGGCTTGAGGCCGTCTGAACACCGTTTTTCAGACGGCCTTTCGTGTGCAAACGGTGGCAAACCGTAAATTCAATGCCGTTCCAGCCGATTTGCAGTATGATGCGGTTTTTGATATTTCTTATTTAAATCATGACGTTTGACACCATCATCAGTATTGCCCTCGGTATCGGCTTGGCGGCCAGCACCGGTTTCCGCGTGTTTCTGCCTTTGTTCGCCCTCAGTTTGTCGGCTTATTTCGGCTTGTGGCCGCTGAACGAAAGCTGGCAATGGTTGGGCAGCACCAATGCATTGATTATTCTGGGGATTGCTGCGATTGTAGAATCGTTGGGCTATTTGATTCCGTTTATCGACAATTTGCTTGATACCATCGCCGTGCCGCTGGCAGGGCTGGCGGGTACGGCAGTGATGGCTTCCACCGCCGCCGATTTGAGTCCGGCGGTAACGTGGGCGTTGGCGATTATTGCCGGCGGCGGTGCGGCGGCAGCCATTAAAGGCGCAAACGCCACCACCCGTGCGGCCAGCACCGCGACAACGGGCGGGCTGGCAAACCCGATATTTTCGGTAGCGGAAACCGGCACGGCCGTGGTAATGACTGTGCTCAGTTTGTTTGTGCCGGTATTGGCGGTGTTTACGGTGGTGATGGTGTCGTTTTGGCTGTATCGGAAATACACCCGATACCGCAGGAGCAGGGCGTAAGTTTAAAGTGGTACGATTCGCAGCAGGCATAACAAAGCATCAGGCCGTCTGAAAAGTTTTCAGACGGCCTGATGCTTTGTTATCGCGAATCGGCTTAAAAAACAACCTGAATCATCTCGGGGATAGCGGACCGCGATAAAGATTCGGTGGCGATATATACGATGGAACGGGCGCGTTGCGTTTGGTATCCGCCTATAAAGTGGTCGCCCAATGCAGCCCGCTTTGGGAGTCGACTTGGGTAATTTCGTTCGTATCGAGATTCACTGCGGTCAGTTCGCCGCCCCAAAGCGCGCCGGTGTCGAGGGCGATAACGTTGCGGGCGTTGAGGTAGCCCAAGGCCGACCAATGGCCGAAAACAACGGTATGACTCAAATGCCGGCGGCCGGGAGCTTCAAACCATGCGCGCAGGCCGCTGGGCATGTCTTCGGGGCCGCCTTTGAAATCGTAATCGAGCTGGTTTTTGAACGTGAGGGCACGCATACGGGTAAGCACGTTGGTAATCATGCGCAAGCGGTTGTAGCCTTCCAAATCGGGCGACCAACGGCGCGGCTTGTTGCCGTACATATTGAGGAAATACTGCATCGCTTTGTCGCCCCGCAATTCGCTTTCCACTTCTTGGGCCAGGCTTTCGGCTTCGGCCACGCTCCATTGCGGCAGCAGGCCGGCGTGTACCAAAACGTGTTTTTCGCTGCGTATCAGCAAGGGTTGAGCACGCAGCCAATCGAGCATTTTCAAGCGTTCGGGGTGCTCGAGAATCGGTGAAATGGTGTCGCCGCGTTTGATTCTGCCGAAGCCGTACGACACGGCCAGCAGGTGCAGGTCGTGGTTGCCGAGCACGGTGCGGATGCTGCTTTCGTGCCGCATCACAAATTGCAGGGCTTCGAGCGACTGCGGGCCGCGGTTGACAATGTCGCCCGTGAGCCAAAGGGTGTCGGTGCCGTGGTTAAAACCTATTTTGGTGAGCAGGGCGGTAAGCTCGGCAAAGCAGCCTTGAATGTCGCCGATTGCGTAATGTGCCATGATGTGGCTCTCTTTGAGGGGGGGGGGAAGGGTTGGGCAGGCCGTCTGAAAAAAACGGGTATGGATTGATTATCCGCATGGTGATGCAAATCTAACGGCTTGCCGCCGTTCCTACGACTTTCTGTCGCTGAGTGAAAATGATAGAAGGGCGGATTATGCGGATGATTCGTTGCAGGCCGTCTGAATAACATGTTCAGACGGCCTGCTTAATCTATCAGCCCAGCACCAATACGGCTTCCGCTTCCACCTGTACGCCTTTGGGCAGACTAGCTACGCCGACGGCGGCGCGGGCGGGGAAGGGTTGGCTGAAGTATTCGGCCATCA
>JAUNKU010000175.1 GCA_030532645.1 Neisseria sp.
CAGGCAGCTCGACAAATACGATGTCGCCCAACAACTCTTGCGCGTGCTCGGTAATACCTACGGTAATCGTACCGTCAGCTTCGGCGCGCAACCATTCGTGGCTGGCAACATATTTCAGTTCGGCAGGGATATTGCTCATTTTGTGTTCTCCGTTAAAGGTCAAGGTTGGTTAAAATCAAGCGCAAGGCCGTCTGAAAATACAGCTTTGTTCCACAACCGGAAAATTCAGGAGGAACATTTTGCCTGTATTCAAGCAGCCTTGCGGCTTTTATTGCTTAAATATTGGTTTCCAAATAAACCATTTGGGTTTGCAGATATTCTTCCAAACCGTGTTTGCCGTCTGCACCGCCGATACCGGATTTTTTCCAACCGGCGTGGAAACCCTGCATCGCTTCAAAGTTTTCTCGGTTGATGTAGGTTTCGCCGAATTGCAGGCGGCGGGTAACATAAAAGGCTTCGTTCAGATTGGTGGTATATACCGAGCTGGTCAGGCCGTATTCGCAATCATTGGCCAAGGCAACCGCTTCGTCCAATGTTTCAAAAGTGGCAATCGGCAGTACGGGGCCGAACGTTTCTTCTTTCATAATATCCATACTGTTATCCACATCGGTCAATACGGTCGGCTCGAAGAAGAAGCCTTTGCCTTCGGCACGTTTGCCGCCCAACACCAGCTTCGCACCCTGCTCTACGGCACGGGCGACTTTGGCTTCTACCGATTTGGCAGCACGCTCTTCAATCAGCGGGCCCATTTCCAGCGCACCGACCTCAAATTCTGCCGGATTGCCGTAGCGTACGGCCTTCATCGCTTCAACCATTTTTTCGGTAAACGCGTCTTTCAAACTGCTATGCACATATACACGCTCGGCACAGTTGCAGATTTGGCCGGTGTTGCCGACACGCGAAGCCAAAATCGATTTCACGGCCAAATCCAAATCGGCATCTTTCAGTACGATGGCCGGTGCTTTGCCGCCCAGCTCCAATGAAACTTTGGTGATGTTCGGCGCAGCAGTTGCCATTACTTCGGCACCGGCGCGTACCGAGCCGGTCAGGCTGACCATTGCAACTTTCGGATGCGCAGTCAGGAACGTACCGGTTTCTTTACCGCCGTTCACCACGTTGAATACACCGGCAGGCAAGCCTACGCTGTCAACAATTTCACTGAAAATCTGGCAGTTAATCGGGGTTACGCTGCTTGGCTTAATCACAATTGTATTGCCGGTTACCAAAGCCGGACCCATTTTTCGTGCAATCAGGAAAAACGGGAAGTTCCACGGCAAAATACCGGCAATCACGCCCAGAGGACGTTTAAACAGGAAAATATTTTCGCGTGCACGGTCGCTTTGGATAATTTCGCCTTCATAACGGCGCGCCCATTCGGCTTGGAAGTCCAAATAATCGGCGGTAAACATCACTTCGATACGCGCCAAATCTTTGGTTTTACCCCCTTCGGCCACAATCGTATCGGTCAATTCGTCTGCACGTTCACGGATACCGGCGGCAATTTTTTTCAGATATGCGCCACGCTCCACCGCAGGCAAACGCTCCCAAGCCGGTTGAGCCGCATACGCTGCTTCAACCGCACGGTTCACTTCCGCTTCGCCTGCTTGCGGCTCTTTGGCAATCACTTCTTCGGTAGCCGGATTCAACACTTCCACCCAGCCTTGTGCCGCGCTGTCAAACGCGCCATTGATGTACATTGATAAAGTTTTCATCATTTCGCTCCTATGCAGTTTTGCGGAAAAAGTTTGCTCTTTAATCTGCGAGGCGTATCTGATTGTTATTATATTATTTTAAATTTACTGAATTGCAGGCAATGCACCAAACGGCCTGCTATTCCCCATTGTTATCAGCTTGGCAAAATCGATAATAATGGTTTGAGATTATGCGTATTTTTTCTTTACCGTTTTTCAGACGGCCTGCTATTCAAAGGCCGTCTGAAAAATCATTTACAGCTTAATCAAACTGCTTTTTGCCATTGCGGACAAACGGCAGTTTCAACACGCGCACATCCACTTCTTTTCCGCGGATAATCACTTTGGCGGTGTCGCCGTCAAAGGCTTTCGGTACACGGGCGATGGCGATGGACTGTTTCAGGCTCGGTGAGAAGACACCGCTGGTGGTGATGCCGTTACCTTCGGGCGTAACCACTTCCATATGGTCGCGCAATACGCCGCCTTTGGCGAGCAGCAGGCCGACTTGTTTTACGGCCACACCTTTTTCTTTCAGGGCAAGCAGCGCGGCTTTGCCGACGAAATCGCGTGCTTCGTCTTTCAGATCGACCGTCCAGCCCATACCGGCTTCCAGCGGACTGGTGTCGTCGTCCATATCGTTGC
>JAUNKU010000176.1 GCA_030532645.1 Neisseria sp.
CCATGCCAACAGCCGCAAAGACTACCGCCGCCAAATGGAAGTTGCCCAAGATGTCGCCGGACAGCTGCGCGACGGCGAAAACAACATTATGGGCGTAATGGTTGAAAGCCACTTGGTCGAAGGCCGCCAAGACAAGCCAGAAACCTACGGCCAATCGATTACCGATGCCTGCATCGGCTGGGACACCACCGAAGAACTGCTGGCACTGTTGGCCGAAGCCAACCGCCCGCGCGTATAAAATGGTCAAACGGCTGCCGCCAAGCAGCCGTACAGTATCGGCCGTCAATAAAAAGGCCGTCTGAAAAATACTTCCTTCGGAAGAAAGGTTTTTCAGACGGCCTTTTGCCGTATCAGCCGGTTAAACTACGCCACACGCATAATCTGCAAAGTATCGGTTGAGCCGACTTGGTGCATACGCGATCCGCTGGTAATGATATATTGGTCGCCGCTTTTCAATACGCCGCGTTCGACCAACGTGTTTTCCACCTCACGCAGAGCGGTTTCCTGCTCCTCGCTGGTGGCAAAACGCAGTGGGCGCACGCCTCGGTACATTGCCATTTTACGCTGGGCGGCGGTACGCGAAGTCAGCGCATAAATCGGGATTTGGAGGCCGTAGCGGCTGATTTGGAAGGCCGTTGTACCGCTTTCGGTCAGCGCGACCACGGCTTTGGCATCGATATGGCGGGCAATATGCACCGCACCGCCTGCAATGGCATAATCGGCGCGGCCGCTGTCGCCGACGCTGTTGTCGTCCACACCGATTAAAGAATCCTGCTCTTTCTCGGCGGCAGCACAAATCAAAGCCATTTGGCGAACCGTTTCAAACGGATACGCGCCGATCGCGGTTTCGGCGGAACACATTACCGCGTCCGTGCCGTCCAGCACAGCATTGGCCACATCGCTCACCTCCGCGCGTGTCGGCACGGGATTGGTAATCATACTTTCCATCATCTGCGTGGCGGTAATGCTGAAACGGCGCATTTCGCGCGCACGTTTAATCATCCGCTTTTGCAGCGCAGGCACGGCAGCGTGGCCGACTTCTACCGCCAAATCGCCGCGTGCCACCATAATGCCGTCTGAAACCGCAAGGATTTCGTCTAAATTCTCCACCGCTTCGATGCGCTCGATTTTGGCCACCAAACCGGGACGTACGCCGTCGCGGACTTCTTCCGCCACCGCCGTACGCGCGGTGTCCATATCGGCAGCGTTTTTCACAAAACTCACCGCCAAATAATCGCAACCGATGGCAACGGCGGTTTTCAAATCGCGGAAATCTTTTTCCGTCAGCGCACCGGCACTCAAACCGCCGCCTTGTTTGTTGATGCCCTTATTGCTTTTCAAAAAATGGCTGTTTTCCGCTTCGGTATGGATTTCGCTGCCGTCCACACGCACCACGCGCACGGTCAGCAAACCGTCGTCCAGCAGCAGCACATCGCCTGCGGACACATCGTCCGGCAATTCGCGGTAATCCAAACCGATGCGCTCGCAGCTGCCTTCTTCCGTCCACGCCGCATCAAACAGCACAGGCTCGCCGGCCTCAATCTGCACGCCGCCGCCGGCAATTTTGCCGACACGGATTTTCGGCCCCTGCAAATCGGCCATAATCGCCACTTCGCGTCCGGCCAAACGCGCCGCTTCGCGCACGATTTCGGCATTTTCGCGGTGAAATTCGGGCGTGCCGTGGCTGAAATTGAAGCGCACGACGTTCAGGCCGCCTGCCATAATCATATCGCGTAACAATTCTACATTATTGCTGCCCGGCCCCAAGGTGGCGATGATTTTCGTATTATGGCGGACAAGCGCCGTATCTCTGATGGTTTGCATTTTTTTATACCTGTTTTGCTGCGGAAAGATAAGTCCGTATTTTACCGCCTTTGTTGTTTTACTACAAAACAAGGCCGTCTGAAAATCGGGTTTTCAGACGGCCTCAATCCATTCCGATACCGACTTATCCGCCGTTCAGATAATCCGCAGCCACGTTCACATAATTCTGCGCCGATTGGCGTAAAAAAGCGCGCTCTTCATCGCTTAACGGCCGCGCAGCCTTGACCGGCGAACCGACATACAGAAAACCGCTTTCCAAACGTTTGCGCGGCGGCACAAGGCTGCCTGCGCCGATAATCACCTCGTCTTCCACCACCGCATCGTCCAACACAATCGCGCCCATACCGACCAGCACGCGGTTGCCGATGGTGCAGCCGTGCAGCGTTACTTTATGGCCGACAGTTACTTCTTCGCCGACAATCAGCGGCGAACCTTCGGGCTTGGCCGCGCTCGCGCCGGTAACGTGCAGCACGCTGCCGTCTTGGATATTGCTGCGGCGGCCGAT
>JAUNKU010000177.1 GCA_030532645.1 Neisseria sp.
GACACGACGAAGGCTTTATCGCCAACAGCCGCCGCTTGGCACGCGAGCTTCCCGAATGGTTTTGATAACCAAGGTCTGCATACCAAAGGCCGTCTGAAAACCTTGCTTTCATCAATAAAAGCGGTTTTCAGACGGCCTTGTTCTTAGCTGATGCTATGCCTCTTCCAAAGCATTCAAACGCCGGTTTAATCGGGCAACTTCTTGATGCAGGGTACGGATTTCAGTGGTCAGTTCGGCCAGACTCTGTTGCAGCTCTGCTGTGTCCCGAGAAGAAACTGCCTCAGCCCGACTGTTTTCCGTATTTTCCAACCACGCCGCAGCCTTGCGGCCGAGCTGTTGAATAGCCGATGCGGCATTTTCAGCAATGCGCTCAGGCAAAGCAAGGGCATTCTGCCATTCCAACGAAGCAAACAAGGCCAGCAGCCGCCAGCCCAAGGCTTCGTCACCGCAGATTTGAATATCCGTCCACACCATACTATCGCCCTGCAACAAGCGGACAGGCAAATTCTCGGGCAGGATAATCCGAGCGGCAGGCATCTGCTCCGTATCGTGCAACAAGCCTTCATCATTGATTTGTACTGTCCACTCATTGCTGCCGAGCCGGAAGGTAACGGTCAGGCCGTTATAGCCGGACAATTCGCGGCGTATCTCTGGGTTGGCCGCCAACAGATAATTGGCGGCTTGCTGTAAAAGCATTTTGTTCTCCGAAGGCCGTCTGAAAAAGCAGTATTTGCAAGCCCTGAAAATATTCCGGACGGCCTGTTGTTGTATATTCTGTTAATGGCGGTTTGGCTGTTTCCAGAAACCCGTTTTATGGAAAAATTCCTTTTACTTTTCAAATACATTAATAAAATTACCCGCTCAACCGCCGATATGGCCGAATCATTCAGACGGCCTTGCTACGCGCCAAACATCCATTCCGCAAAAGGATCAAAGGATACTGTTTCACCGCAGCTTTCCGGAATATGCAGAAAAGCGGCGAAATCACTGTATGCCGTGCCGACTGTTTTGCCGCTGCCGCCGTTGTCGGCAAATTCGGGTTCGGGCAGGCCGAGTTGTACGGCTTCGGCGCGGTAAAACTCGGCGCGGCTCGGATGGCGTGTTTCCATCAAGTTGCGGATACGCAGGCCGTTTGGTTGTTCGGCTGCGTATGCCAGCGCGGCAACGGCACGTTCGCGGTGCAGGATATTGACGGCGTGCTGCCCGTTTTCTATGCCGCTGCGGCCACTCAGACGGTACACGGGGTGGCGTTCGGCGCAATACAGACCGCCCAAGCGGAAAATATCGCGGTTCGGCACGCTGCTGTTGCGCACGGCGGTTTCGGCAGCCAGAATTTTGTGCGCGTTTGCCGTGCGCGGATCGGGTTCGCTGTATTCGTCTACAACACGTGCTGCATCGCCGTACACGCTGGTGCTGGACGTAAAAATCAGTTGCTGCACACTGCCCTGCTCGGCGGCACGCACCCAACGGCGCACGGTTTCGGCATAATCGGGAACGGCAGACGGCGGCAGCAGGAAAATCCAAGTATCCGCATTTTTCCAGCCGTTTAAGGCCGTCTGAAAAACAACTTCATCGGCCAAGTCTGCCGCGCGCAAATCCAGCGGCAGATTGATATCGTCCGAAGTCAGGCTTTTTTTCAATGCAGCAACGTTCCAGCCGCTTTGATACAGCCGCTCGGCCAACGGCCGCCCGAGATAGCCGAAGCCGAACACAGCGCAGCTTTTGCTCATTACAAGCCCTCTTCGTCCAGCCAAGCCGGGCGCTGCCATTTTTGCGCTTCGGTCGGCTTCCATTCAAGCATTTTCTGCCACAAAGCTTCCGGCGTATCGGCCACGCAGAGCAAATCCAAGTTTTCAGACGGCATAAAACCGGCCGCTACGGTGTCTTCCAATAATTGAATCAAGGGATTATAGAAACCGGCCGTGTTAATCAGGCCAACCGGTTTGTCGAACTGGCGCAGCTGTGCAAGGGAAAGCACTTCCAGCAACTCTTCAAATGTACCAATACCGCCTGCCAGCGCAATATAGCCGTCGGCCAGATTGATCATCGCGCTTTTACGCTCGGGCATATCAGCCGTTTGAATCAGCGTTTGCAGACCGTCGTGCGCCAGCTCTTTTTCAATCAGAAAAGTGGGAATCACGCCGGTTACGCGGCCGCCTGCTGCCAAAGCGGCATCGGCCACCGCCCCCATCAAACCGGCCTTGCCGCCGCCGTACACCAACTCCACTCCCTTTTCCGCCAACATTTTGCCGGTGGCTTTGGCAGTAAGGTAAAAATCGCGGTTGTTGCCGAAATTCGAGCCGCAATAAACGGCAA
>JAUNKU010000178.1 GCA_030532645.1 Neisseria sp.
TGGCGCGTGTTGTGAAGCTGGTGGCGGACAATCTGAATATTGTGATCCCGATTGTCGCGGCCTTGGGCGGCTTGCTGTTGGCAACGGTTGTTCCGGCAATAGTGTCTTCAATGACGGCAATGCTCGGTTTGAATGCAGCAATGCTGGCTAATCCTATCGGGATTGTGGTTGCCGCTGTGGCCGGTCTGATTGCCTTACTCTACACTTTCCGTGATGAAATCAGCATTTGCGGAATGTCGGTCAGCGATTGGGCAACCACGGCAGGCCACGCTTTCGATATTGTGGTGGAAACCATTACGGGTTTGGTAATGCCTGTGATTGAGCAGTTGCAAAAATGGTGGGGCGATTTAACTGAGTTTGTGAATGAAAAGGTCGGCGGCTGGCAGGCACTGTTTGATGCTGTGATGTCGGCCATCGGTGCGTATGTATCGCTGCACATCAATACGGTCATCAATATTTTTCAGACGGCCTATTATGTGATTACCGGCGTTTGGAACAATGCGCCGCAGTTTTTTGCCGCGCTGGGTAATGCCATTTCCAACGCATTCAGTACCGCGATTGCCAATATGGTAAATTGGTGTATCGACCAGCTCAACAGCCTGATTTCCTTTGCCAACTCCGCAACGGCACGTCTGCCTTTCGGCTTGGGCAGCGGTCTGCAAATGGATTTAATCCAGAAAAAAGCCGGCGGCGGCTCGGTCAGTGCCGCATTTGACGGCGTAGCCGGAATGCTCGGTCAAGGCTGGGAAGGTGTGAAAGAGCGGATGGGGCAAGACCACGTCGGCAAAGTGTTCAAACGGGCACAGGCGCGGACGATGGCCGGTAAGCAGAGAGATGCCGATAATGCTTACGGCGGCGGAAAAAGCGGTGGCGGTAAACCGAGCAGCAAACCGGCAGGCGGCGGACGGAAAGGCGGTTCAGGCCG
This sequence comes from Neisseria sp., assembly GCA_030532645.1. Classification (GTDB taxonomy): domain Bacteria; phylum Pseudomonadota; class Gammaproteobacteria; order Burkholderiales; family Neisseriaceae; genus Neisseria. Next base: position 926 of record JAUNKU010000178.1, read on the forward strand.
CAAAGGAGGTAAAAAAGGCGGCTCCGGCAAAAAAGGCTCGGAAAAGCAACAAGACCCGATGCAGGCGTGGGAAGAAGAAATCAAAGCGCAGAAACTGGCCTTTGAAGAAATGCAGCTCAACGCCGAAGAGCACCGCGAATGGGACTTGAAAGCCGAATTGGCCTACTGGCAGAAAAAGCTGGCAACAGTTGATAAAAACAGCAAAACCGGCATTAAGTTGCGCGAAAAAATCCTCGGTTTGCAAAAAGAGTTGCGCAAAAAGCAGCTTGAAGACGAACGCCGCAGCATTCAGGAAGCCGAAAAAATCGCGCAACACAAGCTCGATATGGAGCAGGAAAACGCCCTGCACCTGCTCGAAACCGCCGAAGCCTCGCAGTTGCAGAGACTCGATGCCGAAGAAAACTTCGAGCGTCGCCGATACGAGCTGAAACGTGAAGCCCTGTTGAAACTGGCAGCATTGGAAGAAGCAGCAGGCAATACCGACAAAGCGCGGCAAATCCGCGACGGCATTGCTGATCTTGAACGCGGAGAAGAAGGGCGCAGACAAAAAAGCGGCCACAAACGCGAACAGACCCGAAAAGGCGAAATGCCTACATTCGGCGAAATGATGAAAAGCGGCGGCAAAAACGTCTGGAAAGAAGCCGAAAACCAGCTCGGCCAAGCCCTGACCGGAATGCTCACGCGGACACAAAGTTTCCGCAAATCAATGCAGCAGGCTTTCAAAGCCATCAGCCAAACCTTTATGCAGGAAATGGTTACCAAGCCATTGATGCAGACAATGCAAAGGCTGGTACAGGAAAGCGCATTGTGGCAAATGTTCTTTGGCACGAAGAATATGTTGGAAACCGAAGCCGCCACCAAAACCGCTACCACCAAGACCACCGAAACCTCGACCGTCGTCGGCCAAAATGCCACGCAGGCAGGTTCAGGTGCAGCCGCAGCTCTGGCTTCCATTCCCTACGTCGGCCCGGCGCTGGCCGTAGCCGGTATGGCCGCAATGATTGCCGCAGTAATGGCCTTAATCGGCGGAGGCGGCGGAGGCGGAACCACCACAACCACCACACGCATTCCGTCTGCCGCAGGCGGTTGGGATATTCCCGCAGGCCTCAATCCGCTCACGCAGCTGCACGAAAACGAAATGGTACTTCCGGCAGAACACGCCCAAACCATTCGCGATATGGCAGGGCAGAGCAGCGGAGGAGAAACGGTCATCATCAACACCACCGGCGGCGACTTCATCCACAAAAAGGATTTGGCTAAGCTGATGCGGCAGATGAACCGTGATTTTAAATTTGTAGGAAGGTAAAGCAAAGGCCGTCTGAA
>JAUNKU010000179.1 GCA_030532645.1 Neisseria sp.
TCTCCCCGAAAAGGGCAGCCTGACACGCGAAGAAGCGCTGGAAATCGTGCGCAACGTGATTCCGCCGCACGTCAACTGTGTGTATATCAACCAGCCGCAGCCGCTCGGCCTCGGCCACGCGGTTCACTGCGCCGCTCGTCTGATTCATCCGGACGAGCATTTCGCCGTGCTGCTGCCCGACGATTTGATTGACGGCCGGGGTACAGGCTGCTTGAAGCAAATGTTGGATGTGCACGAGAAAACCGGCGGCAGTGTGATTGCGCTGGAACAAGTGTCTTGGGACAACGTACACCAATACGGCGTTATCAAACCGAAAGGCGGCGACAGCCGCGTGATCGAGCTGGAATCGATTGTGGAAAAACCCAAGCGCGAAGATGCACCGAGCAATCTTTCCGTGGTCGGCCGCTACATTCTCAGCGGCAAAATTATGGACATTCTCGGCAACGTGCAAACCGGCGTGGGCGGCGAAATCCAGCTGACCGACGGTATCAGCAAGCTGCTGGAAACCGATGCCATTCACGGCCTGCCGTTTACCGGCAAACGCTTCGACTGCGGCAGCAAATCCGGCTTTTTGGAAGCTAACCTGCATTTCGGTTTGAGCATTATCAAGCGCGGAGAAGATTAAACCGCAGAGAAGATAAACGGATGGGCAAAAGGCCGTCTGAAAACTGCTTGTTCGGTGAAAAGCGGTTTTCAGACGGCCTTTTTGTCCGGCGGATTGGTTTGTCTTATCATCGCTTTTCAAGCTCGGACTTGAAGCGGAGCGGTTGGCGGGTAAACTTGATGCGCTGTCTGTTCGGCGTGCCCGAGTATCTGCCGTTGAAGCTAAGCCGTCTGAAAACAGGGAAAGAATGATTTTCAGACGGCCTTTCTTTGCCGTAAACCCTAGCCTTCCGCCGCCCGACGGTTGAAACCGTGCCCGTCGGCACAATCTGCCCTGCCATCGTAACCATTATTTAAGGAGCGGAAAATGTCTGCTTTACCTTTACAGCCTGCCCCGTTTGCTTCTCTGCCCGAGGCGTTTTATGCCCGCGTGAAACCCGAACCTTTGAGCGGTGTGCATTGGGTGGCGGTGAACCGCGAACTGGCGGCAGATTTGGGCTTGCCCGACAACTTTTTCGAGCAGGAAGGCGTGTTGGAAGCCTTGTCCGGTTCGGCGGCGGAATATGACGTGCCGCCGCTGGCGGGCGTGTATGCAGGACACCAGTTCGGCGTGTATGTGCCGCAGTTGGGCGACGGCCGCGCGATGCTGCTCGGTGCGACAGCGGACAAAAACGGCGACGTTCAAGAATGGCAGCTCAAAGGTGCAGGCAAAACGCCGTTTTCGCGCTTCGCAGACGGCCGCGCCGTGCTGCGTTCGTCTGTCCGCGAATATTTGGCCTCCGAAGCGATGCACGGCTTGGGCATTCCGACCACGCGTGCGCTGGCCTTGGCAGCGGCGGACGATAAAGTTTTCCGCGAACAGGCGGAAACCGCAGCGGTGGTGACGCGAATCGCGCCCGCCTTTATCCGCTTCGGCCATTTCGAATATTTTTATCACCGCAACCAGCCCGAGCGCGTGCGCGAATTGGCCGATTTTCTGCTGGCGAACTATTTTCCCGAGTGCGCAGAGGCGGAAAACCCGTATCTTGCGTTGTTTGTCGAAATCCAACGGCGCACGGCGGAGCTGTTTGCCCGCTGGCAGGCAGTCGGTTTCAGCCACGGCGTGCTGAATACCGACAATCTTTCCGTGCTCGGCCTGACCATTGACTACGGCCCTTACGGCTTTTTGGATAATTACGACCGCCGCCACGTTCCCAACACTTCCGACCGGCAAGGCCGCTACGCCTATAACGCCCAACCGGTGATTGCCCATTGGAACTTGTCGAGCTTGGCGGCCTGTTTCTTGGATTTGGCGGAACACGACGATTTGGCCGCCGAACTCGACCGTTTCCCTGCGCTTTTTCAGACGGCCTACGAAGCGCAGATGCGCGCCAAACTCGGTCTGCTGAGTGCAGAAAAAGACGATGCGGAACTGTTTGCCGACCTGTTCGACAGCCTGCAAGGGCAGGGCGTGGATTTCACGCTGTTCTTCCGCGCCTTGGCCGAAGTGGACAACGCCCACGATGCACCGCTGCCCGAATGTTTGGAAAAGCTGTTCAAAAAAGGCGACGGCAAAGCCTTCCGCCTGTGGCTCGGCCGCTACCGCCGCCGTCTGCGTGCCGAAAACAATGAAGAAAA
>JAUNKU010000180.1 GCA_030532645.1 Neisseria sp.
TAATCCGATGAATGTTTTATCCGATGAATGTTGGAATTATGCGAAACGGATCCCCTCTCCCGCTTGCGGGGGAGGGCTAGGGTAGGGGCATCCGGCTGAAAAGCCGGAAAAATCTTTCGGCCTAACGCTGCATGCCGGTTTTCAGTCATTGCACCAATCTGCTTTAACTCCGTTGAAGCCGTTTTTCAGACGACCTTTTCGCGCCGTTCTATCTTTATATACGGATATACGGAAAAAACAGCTTGCCGTCCGCAAACTTAGCGCGCAGCTTTGCGGTTAAAATGCTATAATCTCGGGTTTTCCGAATTTTTTATTCATTTTTACGACATTTCCAAAAGGCATTTTTTTACAATGAAAGCCATCCGCAATATTGCGATTATCGCCCACGTCGACCACGGTAAAACCACGCTGGTCGATCAGCTTCTGCGCCAATCCGGTACGTTCCGCGCCAACCAGCAGGTTGATGAGCGCGTGATGGACAGCAACGACCTCGAAAAAGAACGCGGCATTACCATTCTGGCCAAAAACACCGCCATCGAATACGAAGGCTTCCACATCAATATCGTCGATACGCCCGGACACGCCGACTTTGGCGGCGAAGTAGAGCGCGTATTGGGTATGGTGGACTGCGTGGTTCTGCTGGTGGACGCACAGGAAGGCCCGATGCCGCAAACCCGTTTCGTCACCAAAAAAGCGCTGGCTTTGGGCTTGAAACCGATTGTGGTGATCAACAAAATCGACAAGCCGTCTGCCCGTCCGAGCTGGGTAATCGACCAGACATTCGAGCTTTTCGACAGCCTTGGCGCCACTGACGAACAGTTGGATTTCCCGATTGTGTACGCTTCCGGTTTGAGCGGTTTCGCCCGTTTGGACGAAGCGGATACGAATGACGATATGCGTCCGTTGTTCGACACCATTTTGAAGCATACGCCTGCACCGAGCGGCAGCGCCGACGAAACGCTGCAACTGCAAATTTCCCAGCTCGACTACGACAACTACACCGGCCGCCTCGGTATCGGCCGCATCTTGAACGGCCGTATCAAGCCCGGCCAAGTGGTTGCCGTAATGAACCACGAAAACCAAGTGGCGCAAGGCCGCATCAACCAGCTTTTGGGTTTCAAAGGCTTGGAGCGTGTGCCTTTGGAAGAGGCGGAAGCCGGCGACATCGTGATTATTTCCGGTATTGAAGAAATCGGCATCGGCGTAACCATTTCCGATAAAGACAATCCGAAAGGCTTGCCGATGTTGAGCGTGGACGAGCCGACTCTGACGATGGACTTTATGGTAAACACCTCTCCGCTGGCAGGTACGGAAGGCAAATTCGTAACTTCGCGCCAAATCCGCGACCGTTTGGAAAAAGAATTGCTGACCAACGTTGCCCTGCGCGTAGAAGATACCGATGATGCGGACGTGTTCCGCGTATCCGGCCGCGGTGAATTGCATCTGACCATTCTGTTGGAAAATATGCGCCGCGAAGGCTACGAGCTGGCAGTCGGCAAACCGCGTGTGGTGTATCGCGAAATCGACGGCCAAAAATGCGAGCCTTATGAAAACCTGACAGTGGACGTGCCGGACGACAACCAAGGCGCGGTAATGGAAGAACTCGGCCGCCGCCGCGGCGAGCTGACCAATATGGAAAGCGACGGCAACGGCCGTACCCGTTTGGAATACCATATTCCGGCACGCGGCCTGATCGGTTTCCAAGGCGAATTTATGACAATGACGCGCGGTACTGGCCTGATGAGCCACGTTTTTGACGACTATGCGCCGGTGAAAGCCGATATGCCCGGCCGCCACAACGGCGTGCTGGTGTCGCAAGAGCAGGGCGAAGCCGTTGCTTACGCTTTGTGGAACTTGGAAGACCGCGGCCGTATGTTCGTATCACCGGGCGAAAAAATCTACGAAGGTATGATTATCGGTATCCACAGCCGCGACAACGATTTGGTGGTTAATCCGCTGAAAGGCAAAAAACTCACCAACGTACGCGCCAGCGGCACCGACGAAGCCGTCCGCCTGACCACACCGATCAAACTGACGCTGGAAAGCGCGGTTGAGTTTATCGATGATGATGAGTTGGTGGAAATCACGCCGCAATCTATCCGTTTGCGCAAACGTTTCCTCAGCGAAACCGAACGCCGCCGTCATTTCAACAAAAAAGACTAAATCCGGTTCGGCAGCCTGAAA
>JAUNKU010000012.1:0-9248 GCA_030532645.1 Neisseria sp.
CCGGACACAAGGATTATGATTCCTCTGCTCTAACCGACTGAGCTAATTCGCCGTGTTGAAGTCGCGTATTATACGGATTGTTTTTTCTTTGTCAAACCTGTTTTTGGGATTTTTTCTTTTCTTATTGAAAAGAAAAGAAATTTTATAGCTTGTGGCAAATATCGCCGAAGCGGAATCCTCGCCAGTCTTCGTTGATGTTGCGGCCGAAGGCGATGACTTTAAACAATTCGCCCATTTCGTGCTGGCCGATAAGTTTGTGCAGATTGGCTGCTTCGCGTAGATATTCGCTGCTGTCGGGGCTGCCGGTTTGTTCCAGCTGTTCGGTAATGCCCAGATTGAGCAGGAAATGGCTTTGCGGCAGGTAGCCGATGAGGTCCAAACCGCCGTCTGTGCCTGCTTGTGCGATGTCGGTGAAATTGACGTGCGCGGTCAGGTCGGTTAGGCCGACGCGGAAGAACGGGTCGTGTACGGTATGGTGGCGGTAGTGGCCGATCAGCGTACCTTCGTTGCGTTGCGGATGGTAGTACTGTGCGGCATCGAAGCCGTAGTCAATCATGATCAGCCCGCCGCGCACCAAGCGTTCGGCCAGCGTGCGGATAAAGGCATATTGGGCAAGGTGCAGCTCGCTGGTATAAGGCGAAACGGGCGGCAGGTATTGGGCGGCATTTTCCAGTAGTTTGCTGTCGTTGGCCGGCATTTCCTGCCATTGGAAGCCGTTGTCCCATTTCACGCCCATACGGTAAAGGCCGTCTGAAAGTTGTTTGACGATTTCTACGGGCATTGCGTCCAGCACTTCGTTGCCGATAATCACGCCGTCAAACTGCTCGGGCAGCTCGCTGAGATGGATAACGCGGCCGGCGGCTTCGGGTGCGTGTTCGAGCAGGTATCGGTGCTGGCGTTCGGCCAAGTCGGGCGATACTTCGATAATATAGTAATTTTTCAGACGGCCTGTTTCGATGTGGTTCAGCAAACCGGCTGCTAGCACGCCTGTGCCTGCACCGAATTCGTACACATTGCCAGCGGTTTGCGGTAGTAATTCGTTGAGCTGCACGGCCAAAGTTTGCGCAAACAGCGGCGACAAAACCGGTGCAGTAATGAAATCGCCTTCTGCACCGATTTTGTGCGAACCGCCGGTGTAATAGCCGTATTGCGGGGCGTAGAGCGCCAATTCCATAAAACGGGAAAAGGGAATTTGTCCGCCTTCGGCTTCAATGGTTGTGCGAATCAGGTTTTCCAATGCTTCGGAGGCTGCCTGAGCTTCGGAAGAGGGGAGGGGGAGTTCGGTTTTCTGCATTGTTAGATTTTGTAAAGTTTTTCGTTTCGGAAGGCATTATAACGCGCTTTTTCGGCCTTGCGTTTTCAATGTGAATGAAGCAGTCTTTACAAATAAGATTTTGTATTTTTAGATAATTTTTGAAAAATGGGTGGAAAAGGCCGCTTTTTTGTGTTTTCAGACGGCCTTTTCTGCTTGATAAGTGTTTGTCTGTAAGGAATTTTTTGCCGATTTTTTAATTTGACCGTATCGATAAATTTTCTTATAGTGTCGCCGAAGTGGGGAATTGTGTCATAAAGTGGGCTGATTTCCCCAGAATTTCCCTGAAACAGAAATTTTCTCCCGTTTTCAAAATATCTGAAAAAAGGTGCGGCAGTGTTTGGCGGCGTTCACGAATTGAGTATCGACAGCAAAGGGCGGTTGGCCATTCCGGCTAAATTCCGCGACTTTCTGCTGCGCCGCTACACGCCCGCGCTGGTGGTAACGATTGAATCGCGCGACCGCTTGGTGATGTATCCCGAGGCGGAGTGGGAACGGGTTGCCGAAAGTCTGTTGAGCTTGAAAACGGGTGGCAATCAGCATTTGAAACGCTATCAGAATCTGCTGCTGCACAATGCGGAAACATTGGAGTTTGACGCTTCCGGCCGCGTGCTTTTGCCTGCCGGACTGCGCCGCCGGATGAATTTTGAAAAAGAAGTTATGCTGGTCGGCCGCGTAAACCGCTTGGAAGTTTGGGGGCGGGAATCTTGGGAAGCCGAAATGGATGCGGCTTTGGATATTGATCCGGACGAATTGGCGGAAGAATTGAGTTTGGCGGATTTGCGGTTATGAGCGGTGCAGAATTCAAACATATTACAGTGATGCTGCAGGAAGCGGTGGACGCGCTCAACGTGCGCGCCGACGGCGTGTATGTGGACGGAACGTTCGGGCGCGGCGGACATTCGCGGCTGATTTTGTCCAAGCTCGGCGAGAACGGTCGTTTGGTGGTGTTCGATAAAGACCCGCAGGCCATTGCGGTTGCACAGGAATTGGCAGCGCAAGACAAACGTGTTTCCGTTGTGCACGACGGTTTCGCGTCTTTTCAGACGGCCTTGGATAAGTTGGGCATCGGCGAAATCGACGGTGCGTTGTTCGATTTGGGCATTTCTTCGCCGCAGATTGACGACGGTTCGCGCGGTTTCAGCTTCCGCTTTGATGCGCCTTTGGATATGCGTATGGATACCACGCGCGGCCAGTCGGCAGCGGAATGGCTGGCGGTGGCTGACGAGCAGGAAATTCACGAAGTGATTAAGAACTACGGCGAAGAGCGGTTCAGCCGCCAGATTGCCCGTGCGATTGTTACCCGGCGCGAAGCTGCGCCGATTGATACCACTGCGAAGCTGGCGAAACTGGTGGCCGAAAACGTGCGTACGCGCGAGCGCAGCCAAGATCCGGCAACGCGTACTTTCCAAGCCGTACGGATTTTCATCAATCGTGAATTGGACGAAGTGGAAGCTGTATTGCCGCAGGCGGCAGGCCGTCTGAAAAACGGCGGACGCTTGGCGGTGATTGCTTTTCATTCGTTGGAAGACCGCATCGTGAAGCAGTTTATGAAACGCCATTCCACTCACGCGCCGCTGCCGAAATGGGCGGCGGTACGCGAGGCTGATTTGCCTGAGCCGCCTTTGCGTTTGGCCGGTAAGGCGCAAAAAGCTTCGGCGGAGGAGGTCGCTGCCAATCCGCGCTCCCGCTCGGCGGTATTGCGCGTGGCGGAACGTACGGCCGGCAGTTTCGAGGCCGTCTGAAAAAGCGATATACAAGCTATATATCTATATAAAAAGAATATCGGGATATGAACTTCATCAACCTTATTCTGCTGGCGGCCGCCTTTGTTTCCGGTTTGGCCGCCGTTACCGTGCAAAACCAGTCGCGCGAGTATTTTATTGCGCTGAATAAAGCACAGAAGCAGGAAATCAAGCTGGAACAGGACTACGCCCGTTTGAAACTGGCGCAGGCCGGTTTGGCGAGCCACCAGCGCATTATCAATGCTGCCGCCAAAAACCGCTTGAAACCGCCGACGGCGGCCAATACCGAAATCGTTGAAACACAATAACCGCACAGAAAGTTTGCAAAATGTTGATTAACAGCCGCTATAAGCCGTTTTTGTTGAAGCCCGTTGCGCCGCGTCCGGCAGTACGCAGCCGTACTCTGCGTGTGCACCGTCTATTGTGTCCGGTTGTGTTTCTGCGCCGCTGCAAGGCAGCGTTTGCGGCGTTCTGCCGTTCGTGATGGCTTGTTTAAAATAACAATAATTGAAAAGTTGCTGAAAAATGCTGATTGACAACCGCTATAAGCCGAAAATGCTGAAAACCGCCAAGAAGAGCAGGAAGGTGGGAAGCCAAAGCCGCACCTTGGTGGTGCTCGGCTTGTTCGGCGCAGGCTTTCTTTTTCTTGTCGGCCGAGGCGTGCATATGCAGACCGCCGGTTTTGATTTGCTGAAAAAAGAAAGTACCAAACGCTTTGTACAGGCGCAAACGCTGCCTGCTTCGCGCGGTATGATTACCGACCGCAACGGCACGACTTTGGCATTGAGCGCGCCGGTGGACTCGCTGAACGTTGCGCCGATGAGAATGATGCGGATGCCGTCTGAAAAAGAGCTGGGTATGCTGGCGGTGGCCTTGGGCGTGCCGGCGCAGAAGCTGAAAGAAGGTTTGGAAAACGGCAACGGCGCGTTTATCCGCCAATATAAATTGTCGGATAGCGATGTGAAGCTGTTGGCCGATACTTTGCTGGAACTGCCGAACGAAGAGCAGCTGGCGCAGCTGTCGGCTCTGCTGAAAGTGCCGTCTGAAAAACTGGTGGCGCAAATGTCGAATATCAGACGCGATTTTATCTATCTGAAACGCCATTTGAGCAAAGACACGGTTGAAAAAATCAATGCTTTGGGCATCAAAGGCCTGAGTTACACCAAAGAGAGCAAACGCCATTATCCGATGGGCAATCTGTTCTCCCAAATCGTCGGCTTTACCGACATCGACGGCAAAGGCCAAGAAGGTTTGGAGCTGTCGCAAAACCGTTATCTGAGCGGTACGGACGGCAAAAAAGTGGTGTTGCGCGACCGCAAAGGCAATGTGGTGGACAGCTTGGAAACCAAAGGCAACCAAGAGCCTGAGGACGGCAAAAATCTGGTTTTGTCGCTTGATCAGCGGATACAGACGCTGGCTTACGATGCGTTGATGAAAGCAATGAACCACCACAGTGCGAAAGTGGGCAGTGCGGTGGTGCTGGACGCGCAAACCGGCGAAATTCTGGCTTTGGTAAACAGCCCTTCTTTCGATCCGAACAATCCGAGCGCGACCAAACCGGAAAACCGCAAAAACCGCGCCATCAGCGATATGTTCGAGCCGGGTTCGGTAATGAAGCCGCTTACCATTGTCAAGGCTATGGACGACCGTAAAGTCGGTTTGAATACTTGGTTCAATACCGCCAGCTACAAAATCGGTTCGCATACTATCCGTGATACCCACGATTATCCTTCGCTCAATGTGCGGGGGATTATTCAGAAATCGTCGAATACCGGTACCAGCCGTATTTCTGCGATGTATTCGCCGGAAGAAATGTATAACTTTTACAGCAGCATCGGTGTAAACGAGCGCGTTAAAATCGGTTTCCCTTATGAAGCGGCCGGCACGCTGCATAGCTGGAAAAGCTGGAAGCCGATCGAGCAGGCAACGATGTCCTACGGCTACGGCCTGCAAATGAGCCTGCTGCAACTGGCGCGCGCTTATACGATTTTGGGGACAGACGGCAAATTGATGCCGGTGTCTATCAAAAAACGGGAAACAATACCGGAAGGCCGCCAAGTTATCCGTCCGGAAACCGCGCGTATGATGCGTGAAATGATGGTGTCGGTAACCGAAAAAGGCGGCACAGGCAGGCAAGGTGCGGTAAGCGGTTTTGATGTGGCGGCGAAAACGGGTACCACCCGCAAACTGGTGAAGAGCCAGTATTCGGGCAACCGCCATATGGCCACCTTTATCGGCCTTGCTCCGGCGCAAAAACCGCGTTTGATTGTGGCCGTGAATATTGACGAACCGACCCGTAACGGTTTTTACGGCGGTCCGGTAGCCGGTCCGGTATTCAGCAAAATTATGAGCGGCAGCCTCAATATTCTGGGTGTAGCACCGACCAAAACCCTGAAAGAAGAGTTGTCCGAAGAATAACGCAAACAGAAAGAAGCAGCCCTATGTTCAGCAAACTGACTCCATTGGCTGACATACAATTTCCGTCCCTGCTGTGTGAAAACGCAGCAGGGCGGTTGTTGCATTCAGACAGCCGCAAAATCCGCCCGGGCGATGTATTTGTCGCCTGTCAAGGCGAATACAGCGACGGCCGCCAATACATTCCGGCCGCAGTTGGAAACGGCGCGGCTTTTGTATTTTGGGACGATGACGGCAGTTTTGCGTGGGACAGCCGCCTGAACGTGCCGAACCAAGGCATTAAAAATCTGAAAGAGCGTGCCGGTATGCTGGCTGCCGAAGTGTACGGCAATTTTTCAGACGGCCTTGCCTGCTGGGGCGTAACCGGTACCAACGGCAAAACCTCCATCAGCCAATGGCTGGCGCAGGCTGCCGATTTGTTGGGCGGAAAATGCGCCGTTATCGGTACGGTCGGCAACGGTTTCTGGGGTGATTTGCAGGAAGCAACGCATACCACGCCCGATCCGGTTTCCGTGCAAACGCTGATTGCCGGTTTCAAACAAGCAGGCGCAACGGCGGTGGCAATGGAAGTATCCAGCCACGGGCTTGACCAGTTCCGCGTGAACGGCGTGCCGTTTTCCTCCGCGATTTTCACCAATTTAACGCGCGACCATCTGGATTATCACGGCAGTATGGACAGCTACGGCGAAATCAAAGCCCGCCTGTTCTATTGGCACGGCTTGAAAAACGCCGTTATCAACAGCGATGACGAGTTCGGCGCGAAGTTGGCAGGCCGTCTGAATCGAGACGTTCCCGAGCTGAATGTGTACACCTACGGCTTCAACGGCGAAGCCGACATCCGCATTACTGCCTTTGCCGCTTCGTCCGAAGGAATGAAAGTTGCCTTTGATACGCCGTGGGGCAAAGGCGAAATCGCCAGCCGCCTGCTCGGCCGTTTCAACGCGCAAAACTTGGCTGCCTGCTTGGGTTTATTGTGCGCCGAAGGTTTTGCATTGGCCGACGTGTGCCGCGTACTCGGCGAAATCCGTCCGGCTACCGGCCGTATGGACTGCATTATGCAGGCCGAAAAGCCGTTGGTTGTTGTGGATTATGCACACACCTCCGATGCGCTGGAAAAAGCACTCGCCACCTTGCAGGAAATCAAATCGGCAGGCGCGGCTTTGTGGTGCGTGTTCGGCTGTGGTGGCAACCGCGATAAAGGCAAGCGTCCGTTGATGGGGGCGGCCGCCAGTGCAGGCGCGGGCAAAGTGGTGGTCACCAGCGACAATCCGCGTATGGAAAATCCCGATGACATCATCGCCGATATTCTGCCTGCCGTGCCGAATCCGGAAAAAGTGGAAGCCGACCGCCGCGCGGCGATTGAATACGCCGTGGTGAATGCCGCGCCGAACGACATTATCTTGATTGCCGGTAAAGGCCACGAAACTTATCAGGACGTGCAGGGCGTGAAGCACCATTTTTCTGATTTTGAAATTGCCGAAGCCGCATTGTCGAAGCGTTAAATCGGTTTGAGCTTCGCAGAAACTCCGTTTTCAGACGGCCGAGGCGGTGCAGTGCCGTCTGAAAAATACGATAATATCGAAATAAAATGAAGCACATTGCCACACACTTTTTCCGCTTTGCCACATTAGGAGCACTGGCTGCCGCTCTGGCCGCTTGTGCCGGCAGCAGCAACAAACGGCCGCAAAGCGAGCTGGCGGCCTTACGCGCCCAAGCCGCACCTGAGCCGCAAAGCCTGCTGAACCCGATTCAGGGCAAACGTTTTGCCGATAATTGGGGCGTACCGCGCAGCGGCGGCCGCAAGCATCAGGGCGTGGATATTTTCGCGCCGAAAGGTACGCCGATACGCAGCACAAGCGACGGCATTGTCGTGAAAAAAGGCAACGGCGGATTGGGCGGCAAAACCGTTACCGTGCAGGGCGCAGGCGCGCAACATTACTATGCCCATCTGAGCCGTTTTGCCGGTAAAAAACCGTATCAGCGCGTGCGTGCCGGAGAAATCATCGGCTATGTCGGCCAAACCGGCAACGCCAAAAATACGCCGCCGCACCTGCATTACGGGGTGTATCCGACACGCGGCGGCGCGGTCAATCCGTATCCGCTGATTAACCAAAACCGCTGAGGCCGTCTGAAAAGTACGGTTTCAGCGTGAAAAAGGAAAAGCAAATGAAAAAAGCCGTATTCGGCCTGTTTTTGGCCGCCGTATCCGCTCTTGCATTCAGCAAAGGCAAGCCGGAAAAATATGTTTATTTATTTGATGTGGTAACAAAACAGCCCTACAAATCCGTATGGCACAAAGACATTTGGCTGCAAGCGTCTAAAACGCGCGGCTTGGAAATGGGCTGGGTGAAAGGCGCGCAAGGCGTAAGCGGACCTCTGGAAAATGTTACGGTAGGCGGTACGAAATACCGCCGCGCCACTTTGTGCGAGCCGCATAACTGCGCCTCCAATCAAATGTATATCTTAATGAACGGCAAGAAAGCCGTTGCCCTGCATATTGCCGATGAAGACCGTTTTATCGGCAAAGCGAATGCGGCGGAGAAAAATTATCTGCTGCGTTGGCGCAAAGCCGATTACGAAGGCTTGCCGTTTTAAGGCCGTTTGAACGCGGCGGAATACCGCCAACCGAAAGAAAAGAATGAACAATTTTGATTTGCAGTTTGTCTGCGCCGCGCTCGGCCTGCCGATGCCGTCTGAAAATATGCTGCTTGGCAAAGTAACGACCGACAGCCGTGCTGCCGAAAAAGGCGATGTGTTTTTTGCCTTGGCAGGCGAACGTTTCGATGCACACGATTTCGTGCCGCAAGTGTTGGAAAAGGGCGCGTTTGCCGTAGTGTCGCGCGAAGACTGCACGGGCTTGGCAGGCGCATTGCCGGTAGCCGATACTTTGCAGGCGCTGCAAACGCTGGCGCAGGCTTGGCGTGAAAACATCAATCCTTTTGTGTTCGGCATTACCGGTTCGAGCGGCAAAACCACCGTGAAAGAAATGCTGGCCGCCGTTTTGCGCCACCGTTTCGGCGAAGAAGCCGTGCTGGCGACCGCAGGCAACTTCAACAACCATATCGGCCTGCCGCTGACGCTGCTCGGCCTGAAACCGCAGCACCGCTATGCCGTCATTGAAATGGGGATGAACCATTTCGGCGAGCTGGCCGAGCTGACGCAGATTGCCAAACCCGATGTGGCTTTGGTGAACAACGCCTTGCGTGCGCACGTCGGCTGCGGCTTTGACGGTGTGGGCGATATTGCTAAAGCCAAAAGCGAGATTTATCAAGGATTGTCCGCTGGCGGTCTTGCGCTGATTCCGGCCGAAGATGCCAATGCCGCCGTTTTTCAGACGGCCTCAACCGCGTTCAGGCAGCAGACTTTCGGCGCAGACAAGGGCGAAATCCACGCCGAAAATATTGTGCTCGAACCGCTCGCCGTCCGCTTTGATTTGGTGTGCGGCAACGAACGCGCTGCCGTTTATCTGCCTGCGCCCGGCCGCCACAACGTACATAACGCCGCCGCCGCTGCCGCACTGGCGCAAGCGGCCGGATTGAGTTTGCAGGAAATTGCTGACGGCTTGGCCGGTTTTGCCAACATCAAAGGCCGTCTGAATATTAAAAAAGGCATTAAAAACAGCACGCTGATTGATGATACCTACAATGCTAATCCCGACAGTATAAAAGCCGCGATTGACGTACTCGCCGCACTGCCTGCGCCGCGTATTTTCGTGATGGGCGATATGGGCGAGTTAGGCGAAACCGAAGCCGCCGCGATGCACGCCGAAGTCGGCG
>JAUNKU010000012.1:9258-11966 GCA_030532645.1 Neisseria sp.
GTATGCACGCGAAAAAGGCATCGAAGCCGCTTATTTTATCGGCAGCGACAGCGCCGAAGCCGCCGAATCTTTCGGCGCAAACGGCCTCTGGTTTGCCGCCAAAGATCCGCTGATTCAAGTATTGGCACACGATCTGCCCGAAGGCGCAAACGTGCTGGTCAAAGGCTCGCGCTTTATGAAAATGGAAGAAGTGGTGGAAGGTTTGCAGGCGCAATAAGGCCGTCTGAAAACCGCTGCTCATCACATATAAAAGGCAGGCTCGGCCTGTACGGAAAAACAAAAAAAGGAAACACAAATGTTCTTATGGCTTGCCCATCTCAGCGACTGGTTTTCTGCGCTGAATGTTTTTCAATATACGACTTTCCGCGCGGTAATGGCAGCGCTGACGGCGCTGGTGTTCTCGCTGCTGCTCGGTCCGTGGACAATCCGCAAGTTGGCGGAATTGAAAGTCGGTCAGGCGGTGCGTACCGACGGGCCGCAAACGCATCTGATTAAAAACGGTACGCCGACTATGGGCGGCTCGCTGATTCTGACGGCGATTACCGTGTCCACGCTGCTGTGGGGCAACTGGGCGAATCCGTATATCTGGATTTTGCTGCTGGTGCTGCTGGCCACGGGCGCGCTGGGTTTTTACGACGACTGGCGCAAAGTGGTTTATAAAGACCCGAACGGCGTGTCCGGCAAATTCAAAATGGTGTGGCAGTCGGCTGTGGCATTAGCGGCGGGCTTGTTTCTGTTTTACGCCGCCGAGCTGCCGTCCAGCACCATGTTTATCGTGCCGTTTTTCAAGCAGATTGCCTATCCTTTGGGCGCAATCGGCTTTATCGTTTTGACTTATCTGGTGATTGTCGGCACATCTAACGCGGTGAACCTGACCGACGGCTTGGACGGCTTGGCAGCTTTCCCCGTGGTTTTGGTGGCCGGCGGTTTGGGTATTTTTGCCTACGCGACGGGGCACGCGCAATTTGCGCCGTATCTGCAACTGCCTTATGTGGCCGGTGCGAACGAAGTGGCCGTATTCTGCGCGGCGATGTGCGGCGCGTGCTTGGGTTTTTTGTGGTTCAACGCCTATCCCGCGCAAGTGTTTATGGGCGACGTGGGTGCATTGGCCTTGGGCGCGGCACTTGGTACGGTTGCCGTGATTGTGCGCCAAGAAATCGTGCTTTTCATTATGGGCGGCCTGTTTGTGGTGGAAGCCGTATCCGTGATGCTGCAAGTATTCTGGTACAAACGCACCAAAAAACGCATTTTCCTGATGGCACCGATTCACCACCACTACGAACAAAAAGGGTGGAAAGAAACGCAGGTTGTCGTGCGCTTCTGGATTATTACCATCGTATTGGTGCTGATTGGTTTGAGTACACTGAAAATCCGTTAAGGCCGTCTGAAAAGACGGGTTTTATGGTTGGCGTTGGCAGAAGGATTTGACGGAGGAGATACTCGGGTCAAGCCCGAGTATGACGGGGTTTTGAGTTAAGCAGTTTGGGAGGGTGGCATCAAGGCTTACCTAAGCGCTCAAACAAACGGCTCAAAATTTTGCCCCCGTTAATGCCCAACCATCGTCATGCTCGGGCTTGACCCGAGTATCTCCTCCGCCCGATTTTCGGAAACATTTGAGAAAGCAGAAATGAAACAGCCTGCCGTATATATCGTCACGAACCGTAAAAACGGCGTACTGTATATCGGCGTAACTTCCGATTTGGTTCGGCGGATTTATCAGCATAAAAGCCATGCGGTTGAAGGCTTTACTGAGCATTATTGCTTGGAGCGTTTGGTGTGGTATGAGCTGCACGGTACGATGGAAAGCGCTATTCGGCGCGAGCATAATTTGAAACATTGGCGACGTGAATGGAAAACGGCGCTGATTGAGGAAAATAATCCCGATTGGCGCGATTTGTGGCCGGATATTGTCGGCTGGCGGTAATGGATTTGACGGAGAAGATACCCGGGGCAAGCCCGAGTATGACGAAGCGTATTTTTACCGTCTGTTAAGATGGAAACGGAATGAAAATGTCTTGGCAAAACAAAAAAATCTTGGTAGCCGGTTTGGGCGGCAGCGGTTTGGCGATGATTGCCTATCTGCGCCAAGCCGGTGCAGACGTGGCGGCTTATGATGCGGCGCTGACAGCAGAGCGTGAAGCCGAGTTGCAGGCGCGGTTTACGGGCTTGCGCTGTTTTTCAGGCCGTCTGAAAACGGCCTTGGACGAAGGTTTTGATGTGTTGGCGTTAAGCCCCGGCGTCACGCGCCGCCGTGAAGAGATTGTTGAATTCGAACGTACCGGCGGCGAGGTAATCGGTGATGTAGAAGTGCTGGCACGTGTATTGAACGAACGCGGCGACAAAATCATTGCGATTACCGGAAGCAACGGCAAAACCACGGTAACCAGCTTGGTCGGCCATTTGTGCGCGGCCTGCGGTTGGGATACGGTGGTGGCAGGCAATATCGGTACGCCGGTTTTGGAAGCGGAAATGCAGCGCGGCGGCAAAAAAGCCGATGTTTGGGTGCTGGAATTGTCGAGCTTCCAGCTGGAAACTTCGCCGAGCCTGAATGCGACTGCCGCCGTGTGTCTGAATATTTCCGAAGACCATTTGGAGCGCTACAACGATTTGCTCGATTACGCGCACAGTAAAACCGCTATTTTCAACGGCACGGGTGTGCAGGTGTTGAACGCTGACGATGTGTTCTGCCGTGCGATGCGCCGCAACGG
>JAUNKU010000012.1:12066-16769 GCA_030532645.1 Neisseria sp.
TTTACGCCGCTGCGTGCCGCTTTGTCGGGCAAGGCCAGAAAAGTATTCTTAATCGGCATCGATGCTGAAACCATCGAGCGCGATTTGGCAGGTGCCGTGCCGACCGAGCGTTGCGCCACGCTGCAAGAAGCGGTGCAGCGTGCGTATGCCGAAGCGCAAAGCGGCGACATCGTTTTGCTCAGTCCGGCGTGCGCCAGCTTCGATATGTTTAAAGGTTATGCCCACCGTGCGGAAGTGTTTGCAGAAGCATTTGCGGCTTTGTAAACACCTTTTCCGGCAGATGTTTCGGCTTCGAAGAAGCCAAACTTGTCCGCTTTCAGACGGCAATCAAGCGAAGGCCGTCTGAAAACGCGCTGAAAAACAATAAAAAAGCAGTAATAAAACGGCGGCAACGCCATTCGGAACCACTATGAAATTTTTCCAACAAATCGGCAGCATCAGTGAAAAGCAGGTTTTCCGCGACAAACCGCTGACCGACGGCTATGCCTACGACCGCTCGCTGCTGTGGCTGACCGTGCTGATGACTGCATTCAGCCTGCTGATGATTTACTCGGCTTCTATTGTGGTGGCTGCCGCGGAAAACGGCAGCAGCTGGTATTTCTTCAACCGCCAGATTGCCTTTCTGGCCATCGGCGTGCTGGCCGGTTTTGCGGCATTCGCCATTGGTATGCCGCGCTGGCAGCGGCACAGCAAAAAAATCCTGCTGTTTGCGCTGTTTTTGCTGCTGCTGGTGTTGGTGGTCGGCCGCAATATCAACGGCGCAACGCGATGGATTCACGTCGGCCCGGCCAATATCCAGCCGACCGAGATTTTCAAGCTGGCGATTATTGTTTATATGGCGGACTTTCTCAGCCGCAAGCAGGAAGTGGTGCGCGAATTTAAAAAAATCGGCTGGGTCGGCATACCGCTGGGCTTGGGCGTTTTGCTGATTATGTTGGAGCCGGATTTCGGCTCGACCGTGGTGACCTGCGTGATTGCTTTGGGTTTGCTGTTTTTGGTCGAGTTGCCGGTGAAATGGTTTGTCGGCCTGATGGCATTCGGCATTGTCGGCGGTTTGGGCGCTGTGATTTTGTCGCCCTACCGTATGGCGCGGGTGACTTCGTTTACCAAACCTTTTGACGATCCTTACGGCTCAGGCTATCAGCTTACGCATTCTCTGATGGCCATCGGACGCGGCGAGTGGTTCGGCGTGGGCATCGGTTCGAGTTTGGAAAAACGCTTTTATCTTCCCGAAGCGCATACGGACTTTATTTTTGCCATTATCGGCGAAGAATTCGGCTTTTTCGGCTTGTGTATGCTGGTGGTTTCGTACGGCTGGCTGGTTTGGCGCGCATTTGCCATCGGCCGCCAGTCGCGCGAACTGGATTTGTTTTTCCGTGCCGCAGTGGCGCAGGGCATCGGTATCTGGATCGGCATTCAGAGCTTTTTTAATATCGGCGTGAATACCGGCGTGCTGCCGACCAAAGGCCTGACGCTGCCGCTGATGTCTTACGGCGGCTCGTCTGCCGTGATGATGCTGATGTGTATCGGATTATTGTTGCGGATTGATTACGACAACCGCCGTGCGAGAAACGGCGATAAAAATGTGAAAGAATAAAATGAGCAGTAAAACATTTATGGTAATGGCTGGCGGTACGGGCGGCCATATTTTTCCGGCGCTGGCGGTCGCGCGGGCATTGCAGGCACGCGGCCATCACGTTATTTGGTTGGGCAGCGAAGGCGCGATGGAAACACGCATCGTGCCGCAATACGATATTTTGCTGGAAACGCTGGCGATTAAAGGCGTGCGCGGCAACGGCCTGAAACGCAAGCTGATGCTGCCGTTCACTTTGTTTAAAACCGTTTCCGCCGCCAAGGCGATTATCAAAAAACACCGCGTAGCCTGCGTTATCGGCTTCGGCGGTTTTGTTACCTTCCCCGGCGGCGTGGCCGCCAAACTGAGCGGCGTGCCGGTGGTGATTCACGAGCAGAACGCCGTTGCCGGTTTGGCAAACAAAACCTTGGCCAAATGGGCGAAGCGCGTGTTGTACGCCTTTCCGAAAGCCTTTGAAAACAGCGACGGCTTGGTCGGCAATCCCGTCCGCGCGGAAATCGCCGCGCTGCCTGCGCCGAAAGAGCGTTTTGCCGACCGCGAAGGCCGTCTGAAAGTAATGGTGGTCGGCGGCAGCCTCGGCGCACAGGTTCTGAACGAACTCGTTCCGGCCGCTTTGGCGAAACTGCCGCCCGAGCAGCGGCCGCAAGTGCTGCACCAATCCGGCCGCAACCGTTTGCAGGCATTGCAGGAAAACTATGCCGCGCACGGCGTAGAAGCCGAGTGTTCGGAATTTATCGACGATATGCTTTCGCTCTACCGCGAAGCCGACGTGCTGATTTGCCGCGCCGGTGCGCTGACGATTGCCGAATTGACTGCCGCAGGCGTAGGCGCATTGCTTGTGCCGTATCCGCACGCAGTGGACGACCATCAAACCGCCAACGCGCGTTTTATGGTCAAAGCCGATGCCGGTTTGCTGCTGCCGCAATCGCAGCTCAATGCCGATAATCTTGCCGAAATCCTCGGCGGTTTAACGCGCGAACGCTGTTTGCAGTGGGCAGAAAACGCCCGTACGCTGGCGATGCCGGAAAGTGCCGATAAAGTGGCCGAAGCTGCGATTGAGTGTGTGAAAGCCTAAATGCGAGGCCGTCTGAAAACGGAGTTTCTGCGAAGCTAAAAGCTTTGCTTTCTGCGAAGCTTTAACGAAGTTAACACCGTAGGCTTCCGAACGTTATATTTTCAAGCGGTTGCTGAATGGCAAACGGGTAGATACTCGGGTCAAGCCCGAGTATGACGGAATGGGTTGAGTTAAGCGGTTGTAGGTCGGATGCTAGGAAAAATGCCGTAGGCTAGGCTTTAGCCCAGCAAAAAATGATGGTTACTAAATGATGGGCATTTTTTTTGCTGGGCTAAAGCCTAGCCCTACGAACTAAGTATGACGTTTGCGTGAATATAGACGTTTGTTTGAATATAACAGAAACCGATTCCCTCTCCCGTTTACGGGGAAGGGCTAGGGTGGGGTGTGCAAGCCGAAGGCTTGCCGGAGTTTCCACGCCGACTTCGCTGAAAACTTCGCAGAAACTCCGTTTTCAGACGGCCTCGCGTAAAAAATGAGCAAACTGTGCCGCGCTCTATGGCGGAAACGGCAGTAAACGCTTACAATCTTCCCTTTTGTTTTCCGCTATTGCGCCGCTTGCAAAAAAGAGCGGCAAAGCCTCACGCAGGAATCAGCATTATGATGAAAAACCGAGTCAAACATATCCACTTCGTCGGCATCGGCGGTTCGGGAATGTGCGGCATTGCCGAAGTGTTGCACAATCTGGGCTTTACCGTGTCCGGCTCCGATCAGGCGCAAAGCGCGGTAACGCGCCATCTGGCCGGTTTGGGCGTGCAGGTGTATCCGGGCCATACCGCCGAACACGTAAACGGTGCGGACGTCGTGGTTACTTCTACCGCAGTGAGCCGTGAAAATCCCGAAGTGGTTGCGGCGCACGAGCAGCAAATCCCCGTGATTCCGCGTGCTCTGATGTTGGCCGAACTGATGCGTTTCCGCGACGGCATCGCCATTGCCGGTACGCACGGCAAAACCACCACCACCAGCCTGACCGCTTCCATTCTGGCGGCGGCCGGCTTGGATCCGACCTTCGTTATCGGCGGCAAACTGACCGCCGCAGGTACCAACGCGCGTTTGGGTAAGGGCGAATATATTGTTGCCGAAGCAGACGAATCCGATGCTTCTTTCCTGCACTTAACACCGGTAATGTCGGTCGTGACCAATATCGACGAAGACCATATGGATACTTACGGCCACAGCGTGGACAAGCTGCATCAGGCCTTTATCGATTTTATCCACCGTATGCCGTTTTATGGCAAGGCTTTTGTCTGCACCGACAGCGACCACGTCCGTGCTATCCTGCCGCGCGTAAACAAACCGTTTGCTACTTACGGCTTTGATGAAACCGCCGATATTTACGCATCCGATGTACAAAGCGACGGCGCGCAAATGAAGTTCACTGTACACGTGAACAGCAAGGGCAAAGAAATCGCGCCGTTCGAAGTGGTGCTGAATATGCCGGGCCGCCATAATGTTTTGAACGCGCTGGCGGCCATCGGCGTATCGCTGGAATGCGGCGCAGATGTGGCTGCCGTACAAAAAGGCCTGCTCGGTTTTGCCGGTGTCGGCCGCCGTTTCCAAAGCTACGGCGAAATCGCGCTGCCCAAAGGCGGCAAAGCGTTGGTGATTGACGATTACGGCCATCACCCCGTGGAAATGGAGGCGACTTTGTCCGCCGCCCGCGGCGCATTCCCGAACAACCGCCTTGTGCTGGCGTTCCAGCCGCACCGCTATACGCGCACGCGCGATTTGTTTGAAGATTTCACCCGCGTGCTGAATACGGTAGATGCCTTGGTGCTGACCGAAGTGTATGCCGCCGGCGAAGATCCGATTGCTACTGCCGATTCGCGTGCGCTGGCGCGCAATATCCGCGCTTACGGCAAAGTCGAGCCGCTGTATTGCGCCGATGTGAACGAGCTGCCCGATTTGCTGCTCAATGTTTTGCAGGACGGCGATGTGCTGCTGAATATGGGGGCAGGCAGCATCAATAAAGTGCCGCAGGCTTTGGTTGATAAAACAAACGCATAAACAAAGGCCGTCTGAAAAAATATTGTGAAA
>JAUNKU010000012.1:16869-20927 GCA_030532645.1 Neisseria sp.
AACGAGGGCAAGCTCTATCTGCTGGAAGCGAACACGCTGCCGGGAATGACCGACCACAGCTTGGTGCCGAAAGCGGCTGCGCAAAAAGGCATCGATTTTGCCCGACTCTGCATCGAGGTTTTGAAAACAGCCAATGTGGGATAATGTCCAAGTTATGCGCCGTTTGAGCGGCTGGCTCTTGGTGCTGGTGTTTCTGCTGCTGGCCGTATCGGGCGCAGTGTGGCTCTACCATTCGCACTATTTCCCGATTAAGCAGATTAAAATCGAGGGCAATCTGAAACACGCCGATGCGGCGGAAATTCAGGCGGTAGCGCAGAAATACATACGCGGCAACATTCTGCGTGCCGATTTGAACGGCGCACAAGGCGCGTTTGCCCAAATGCCGTGGATTGCCGATGCGCAAGTCAGCCGTCTGCTGCCGGATACGGTATATGTCAAGCTGACCGAGCGCGTGCCTGTCGCACGTTGGGATAAAGACCGCTTGGTGGATAGCAGCGGCGAACTGTTTACCGTACCTTATGATGCGCCTCTGCCTCTGTTTGCAGGGCAGGAGGGCGCGGAAAAAGAAATGGTGGAACATCTGGCTGTTTTTCAGACGGCCTTGAAGCCGGCCAAGCTGGCTGTGCAGAAGCTGATTTACACACCGCGTTCGGCGTGGAGCATTATTTTGGACAACGGCCTGACCGTCCGCCTCGGCCGCGAGCGCGAACGGGAGCGGCTGAACCGTTTTACCGCTGTTTGGCAGCCTTTGATTGCGCCGAAAGCGGAGCAGTTGGAATATGTGGATATGCGTTATAAAGACGGTTTCGCCGTCCGCAAACGCAAAGTGCAGAAAAGCAGCGCCGAGGCGGGAAAAGCACCGGCAAAGCAAGAGAAGAAAAGAAGATAGGACATTATGACAACAGGCAAACAATATATCAGCGCCTTGGATATCGGCACTTCTAAGGTGATTGCCTTAATCGGCGAAATTCAGGAAGACAACGAAATCCATATCGTCGGCTGGGGGCAAGCGCCTTCGCGCGGTCTGAAAGCCGGTATGGTGACCAATATCGATGCCACCGCACAAGCCATTAAGCAGGCGATGAATGAAGCCGAGCTGATGGCCGATTGCCAAGTCGGCAGCGTAACCACTGGTATCGCGGGCAACCATATCCGCAGCCTGAATTCGCAAGGCGTTGTTAAAATCCGCGACGGCGAAGTGGTGCAGGCCGATATCGAGCGTGCGATTGAGTCGGCCAAAACCATCAATATTCCGCCCGAACACGAAATCCTGCATACCGTGGTGCAGGAATACATTATCGACAACCAGCCGGGCGTAAAAGAGCCTATCGGTATGAGCGGCGTGCGCTTGGACGCGCGTGTCCACATCGTAACCGGCGCGATTACCGCCCTGCAAAATATCCAAAAATGTGTGAACCGCTGCGGTTTGCAGATGGAACAGATTATGTTGCAGCCGTTGGCGAGCGGCCAAGCGGTGCTGACCGAAGACGAAAAAGAGCTGGGCGTGTGCGTGATCGATATCGGCGGCGGTACAACCGACATCGCCGTGTACACCAACGGCGCAATCCGCCATACTGCTGTCATTCCGATTGCCGGCAATATGATTACCAGCGATTTGGCGCAGGCTTTGCGTACGCCGCACGCCGCCGCCGAATACATCAAAGTCAATTTCGGCGCGGCGCATCCGGATTTGGATGATTTGGACGAAATGGTGGAAGTGCCGAGCGTGGGCGACCGCCGTCCGCGCCAAACTTCGCGCCGCGTGATTGCCAGCGTAATTGGTGCGCGTGTGGAAGAAATTTTTGAATTTACCCTGCGCGAACTGCGTAACGCAGGCTTCTCCGAAGATGTGCTGACTTCTGGTATCGTGCTGACCGGCGGCGCATCGCTGCTGCCGGGTATTGTAGAAGTGGCCGAAGATATGTTCGGCATTCCGGCCCGTGTAGGTGTGCCACAGCAGATGCAGGGTGTGTTCGAGTATATCCGCAACCCGCGTTATGCTACCGTAGCCGGTTTGCTGTTGGCCGCGCAGGGCGATACGTCTGCCGGTTCGCAGGGCGGTGCAGTCGGCCCGCACCGTGGCGGTTCGGTAAATTGGTGGGAAAAACTGAAAGAGATTTTCCGAAATTTCTGATGTCCCTCATTTTTCAGACGGCCTTTCCGCAAAATCTCGGGCAAGGCCGTCTGAAAATGCAAAGAGAAAGCCGTTTCTTGGAAAGGAAACGGCATTTTTTGTCGCATTCAAACGTAAAAAGCGGTTTAGTGCTTTGTCAGCACCGATGGCTTCTTATATAATCGGTGCAATTTGTCTGTTCAAAAATAAAACGTCCTGAGGCAGGGCGCGAGGAGTATTTCATGGATTTGGTTTACGATGTAGTCGAATCGGCAGTCGGCCCTGCGGTAATTAAAGTCATCGGCGTGGGCGGTGGTGGCTGTAATGCCATCAACAATATGATTGCCAACAGCATTCCCGATGTGGAATTTATCAGCGCCAATACCGACGTTCAGTCTTTGAATAAAAGCCAAGCGCCTAAGCGTATCCAGCTCGGTGCAAATCTGACCAAAGGTTTGGGCGCGGGTACGAAGCCGGAAATCGGCCGTGATGCCGCTTTGGAAGCGCGCGAAGAAATCGCAGCGGCTATTCAAGGTTCGAATATGTTGTTTATTACCACCGGTATGGGCGGCGGCACAGGTACGGGCGCAGCGCCTGTGGTGGCTGAAATTGCCAAAGATATGGGTATTCTGACTGTGGCGGTGGTTACCCGTCCGTTCGAGCACGAAGGCAAGCGTATTCACGTTGCGCAGCAAGGTATCCAAGAGCTGAAAGGCCAAGTGGATTCGCTGATTGTGATTCCGAACGACAAGCTGATGACCGCATTGGGTGAAGACGTTACGATGCGCGAAGCCTTTTTGGCAGCGGATAATGTTTTGTATTCCGCTGTGGCGAGTATTTCCGAAGTGGTTACCCGTCCGGGTTTTATGAACGTGGACTTTGCCGACGTGAAAACCGTAATGGGTATTACCGGTATGGCAATGATGGGTTCCGGTGCGGCGCAGGGTAAAGACCGCGCACGCGAGGCGGCGGAAGAGGCGATTGCCAGTCCGTTGCTGGATAATGTGAGCTTGGACGGTGCACGCGGTGTATTGGTAAATATTACTACTGCGCCGGATTGTCTGAGAATGTCCGAATACCGTGAAGTGACCAGCATTATCGACAGTATGGTTCACCCCGATGCTGAAATTAAATACGGTACGGCCGAAGATGAAAATATGCCGGAAGATGCAATCCGCGTCACCATTATCGCGACCGGTTTGACCGAAGGCCGCGATACTTACGCTGCTGCGCCGCAAGGCCGCCGCGTGCTGCGCCGCGATGTGTTTGAAACGCCTGCTTATGCGCCGCAAGTGCAAGACGATTACGGTGCGATGGAGGCCGGTGTGGTAATGACCAACCGCGGCCGAAAAATGAATTTGTCCACTCAGGACAGCAGTCCGGTATTCGAAGATTTGGAAGTGCCGGCCTATGCACGCCGTATGGGCAAACAGTTTGACGAATAATTAAATATCGTACAAATAAAGGCCGTCTGAAAAATGCGTTTTTGGAAAAGCGTGTTTTCAGACGGCCTTTTTGTGTGTTTGCGCGGCCGGATTTGGGGCAATGCCGTTGTCAGAGCGGCGACGTTGCGTAAAAGCGAAAATTCTTGTCAAACAAAGAGCTTGCCGAAGGGCTTGTATTGACTGCTTGTTCGGAAACGGGCTATACTTGCACGCTTGCCGACATGGTGTCGGCAAGTATTCACTCAATAGGAACGAGAAAATATGCCAACTATTAACCAATTGGTACGCAAAGGCCGTAAAAAGCCTGTGTACGTAAACAAAGTGCCTGCACTGGAAGCGTGCCCGCAAAAACGCGGCGTGTGTACCCGTGTATACACCACAACCCCTAAAAAACCGAACTCTGCATTGCGTAAAGTATGTAAAGTTCGCCTGACCAACGGTTTTGAAGTGATTTCATACATCGGCGGTGAAGGCCACAACCTGCAAGAGCACAGCGTGGT
>JAUNKU010000013.1:0-14582 GCA_030532645.1 Neisseria sp.
GCGGACTTTTAATCCGTTGGTCGAAGGTTCGAATCCTTCACGACCCACCAGATATTCAAAACCCCAAGCTGAACGGCTTGGGGTTTTGTTTTGCCTGTCTTTACGGTTTCGGCGCGCTTCTTGCCGGCCGTTTCGCTTATAATCGCTGGTTTTCAACGCTTTGGGAGAAAACGATGCGTTTGGCAAATGTTTTGGCGGCTTCTGCGGTATTGCTGACCGCCGCTTGCGTAAACTTGGAAGGCGTAGCCATCGGTACGGGCGGTGCGCCGTCAAAATACCCGATGAGCACTTTTGTCTGCGACAACGGCTACAAACTGCACGTCAGCTACCGCGGCAAAGACGGTGCGGTAATGGGTATGAATACCGGCAAGAAGCAGTTTGTAATTATGGCAAACGAAAAACCGGCAGCCTCGGGCGTACTGTATGCCAATGATTTGGGTACCGTAAAATGGCACGAGAAAAACAACAGCGGCATTCTGACTTATCCCGACGAGGATTATGTCAATACCAAAAAATTGCGCGATACGGCTTGTAAAAAGCTGTAAGCCCCAACACCCGAGGTTTCGGGTGTTTTTTATATTCCGCCCAAATCAGTCGGGCTGAACACACCCAAGGCCGTCTGAAAATGCACGATACGCCAAACCGCATTTTTCAGACGGCCTCAACCAACACTGCCCGGCAAAAATCCCCTTCCCAACCGTTCTTAACCCTTTTTTACTGCCGCCGAACCCCTTAAAAAACCTTGAAAACACGCCCTTTTGCC
Source organism: Neisseria sp. (assembly GCA_030532645.1). Lineage (GTDB taxonomy): Bacteria > Pseudomonadota > Gammaproteobacteria > Burkholderiales > Neisseriaceae > Neisseria. The sequence continues at coordinate 764 of JAUNKU010000013.1, forward strand.
TGTATGTTAGCCGTTCGACACAACACCGCACAAAAGGGACAACAATGCAGTTTTTAGGCATCGGCTTTCTGGTTTTACTGTTTCTGGAAATTATGTCCATCGTTTGGGTAGCAGACTGGCTGGGCGGCGGCATTACCCTCTTCCTGATGGCCGCCGGCTTCATCACCGGCATCTATATGCTGCGCCGCATCGGTATGTCCGGCGTACTACTGGCCGCCGCCACAATGCGCAGCGGCGGCGAAATCTCGCTCTACCAACTGCTCTGGCCGATACGCTACGCCTTAGCCGCCATCCTCCTTATCAGCCCCGGCTTCGCCTCCACCACCTTGGCACTGCTCCTGCTGCTGCCGATCAAAGGCAAACCCATCACCCAAACCGGCACAGACGGAAACGTCCATTTCGGCGGCTTCGGCACATTCCAACAAAACGCCTACCGCCCTCAAAACAATGACGAAGACATTATCGAAGGCGAATTCACGGTGGACAGCAGTACAAAACAACCCAAACAGCTGACCGACCAAACCGACCACCGAGCGTAATCTCCAAATAAAAGCCGTCTGAAAAACACTGTTTTCAGACGGCCTTTGTTCCATCAAAAAATTTAAAACTATGCTTCCATTCGCTGCTGGTGATGCTTCTCGGTCTGGTCAACAATTTTCGCACCAACCAAATCGCCGGTTACATTACCGCAAGTAAAAATCATATCTACCAATACATTGATACCTGCTGTCAGCGCCACAATCTCAATCGGCAAACCGGCTTGGGTAAATACAATCGACATACCGATCAAACCGGCTCCGGGAACACCTGCCGTACCGACGGCCGCCATTGTTCCGATAATCACAATCGTAGCCAATTCAGGTATCGATAAAGTAATGCCCATAATCTCCGAAGCAAAAATCACAGCTACACCGAAACGCAATGCTGTACCGTTCATATTGACAGTTGCGCCGATAGGAAGAGTTAATTTCGCAACACGCTCTCCAATGCCTGCTTTTTCGGCAGCCTTAATAGTAATCGGCAACGTACTCAGACTGCTACTGGTAACAAATGATGTGAACATCGCTTCTTTGATGTCTCTATAAAAACGGATCACTTGGATACCGAACGGCTTCATCATCAATGGGAATGCAACCGTCAATAAAATAATGACTCCCAAATACGATGTACCGATAAATTTACCCAGCGCAATAACCGCATCCGCACCTTGTGAGCCGAAAGTATTGGCTGTAATGCCCATCACACCGATTGGCGCATACTGCAAAATACCGGCCAATATCTTGGATACTGCTTCATTACCGGCCTCAACAATCTTAAACAGTAATTCCCCCATACCACGTTGGCGGACATCTTCGGAATGGCGCAGAAACAAAATGGCCAAACCAACCACCACGGCAACAAATACCACTGCCAGAATATCGCCCTTGGCAAATGCATTGAAAATATTGCTCGGCACCATATTCAGCAATGTGTCGATAAATGACGGTTTATCCGGTGTGGTTACGGAAGCACCTTGCGGCAAGCTGAGGCCGATACCTGGTTGCGTCCATTTTGCCAACATAATGCCGACCACCACTGCAATGGCTGTGGAAATCAAATAAAAAGGAAAAATCTTCAAGCCGATGCGACCGAGCTCCTTCGGGTTGGAATGGTTCACCGCCACCATCAGCGACAATACCACCAAAGGAATAACCACCATCTTCAACAAGTTCAAAAACAGCTTGCCCAAGGGGGCTAAAAAGCTGCTGTGTTCGCCCAATATCACACCGAGCAAAATACCGATTAAAAAACCGGCGGTCATTTTGACCATAAATGACTTACCGGCATACCACCTCCACAATGCTCCCATAACGACACTCCTCTTTAATGTTAAGTTATGTATGCGAGGTACATTTTGCTCAGTATCACATCACTATGACAAACGAAGTTTTAGATTAAATGCATTCCAAAAAAGAATAAACCAAGCCGCTCCCATATTACTTTGTAGGGAAAAGTCCGCTCAACCTTCTTAAATTCTGATTTAAGAATGGCCAAAGATACGAACCAACTAAAACAACAATGAAAAAAAGGAATGGATGAAATCCTTTTCTTCGCTTGTAAAAAAAGTTCCCTCGCCCCTAAGATTGGCCTACATTTCTTTACGATAAACCGCAAACAAGTTGCCAGCACAGGAGCGCACTATGAACCGTAACGGCATTTCTCAGGCACTGGGTCTGATTCATCCCATCACTTTAATCCGAGGCAGGAATGCCGAAGTTTGGGACGACCAAGGAAATCGTTATATTGATTTTGTCGGCGGTATCGGCGTACTCAATTTCGGTCACTGCCATCCTCATATTATCAAAGCCGTTACCGAACAGGCAACACAACTGACACATTATGCTTTTAATGCCGCCGAACACCGTCCATATAAACAGCTGATGGATGCTCTGAGCCGTTTTATCCCGATGACGGGCAATCTTGCTGGTATGCTGACTAATTCGGGCGCGGAAGCAACAGAAAATGCTTTAAAAGTTGCCCGTATCAAAACCGGGCGTACCGGTGTTATCGCCTTTGACGGGGGTTTTCACGGCCGCACTTTGGCAGCAGTCAATCTGAACGGCAAAGTAACGCCGTATAAAAACGGTTTAGGACCGCTTCCCGGTCCGGTGTACCACTTGCCTTACCCCAGTCCGGACAACAATGTTTCAGCCGAAACTGCGATGCAGGCTTTGGATAGGCTGATTCAAGTGGAAGTAGATGTACAAAATATTGCAGCCGTCATTGTAGAACCGGTATTGGGAGAAGGTGGCTTCCAGCTGCTAGATCAAACATTTGCCCAAGAATTACGCCTGTTTTGCGACCGTTACGGCATTATTCTGATTTTCGATGAAATTCAATCCGGTTTCGGCAGAACAGGGCAGCCGTTTGCTTTCTCTTTATTAAATGTCGAACCCGATTTGCTGCTATTGGGTAAAAGTATTGCAGGCGGTCTGCCGTTGGGTGCGGTATTCGGTAAAGCTGAATTGATGAACTATCCTGCCGTCGGCAGTTTAGGCGGTACTTACTCCGGCAATCCGATTGCCTGTGCTGCTGCGCTGGCTACTTTGGACATTATGCATTCAGATAATACGTGGCAATCCGCAGCTGCCTACACCGCAACATTGGAAGAGCGTTACCGTTTATGGAAAAAACGCGACATCAGCCCTTGGTTGGGCAATATCACCGGCACAGGAGCAATGCGCGGCTTGGAGCTGCATCACGAAACGCTTGGTGCAGGCACTGCATTAATGCCGCACATTCTGAAAAAAGCCCGTGAAAACGGCTTGTTACTGATGCCGAGCGGCAAATACCGCAATATTATCCGTTTGCTTACGCCACTGACTATTGAGCCTGAAATACTGAATGAAGGTTTGGATATTTTGGAGCAGGTTTTATCCGAAACTGCGGATTTTACCGCGTAACCCAACGTCATCAGGCCGTCTGAAAATACAGCCCATCGTAAGTATCTGCTTTTTCAGACGGCGTTTTCCACAATTCATACAAAGGAGTCAAAAATGTCGCAATGGTTGGATCCGGCAGAAATCCGCGCCCGATTTTCTGCTTTGATGTCAGATATGTATCAAAAAGAAGTACCGCTTTACGGCGAGCTGATCGACTTAGTATCAGATATTAATGCCACTGTACTGGCAAACGATCCGGAAGTCCGCCAACACTTGGAGGCAACCGGCGAATTACCCCGCTTGGATTTGGAACGTCACGGAGCTATCCGCGTCGGTACCGCAGAAGAATTATTCAATATCCGCCGGATTTTTGCTGTAATGGGTATGCTGCCGGTTGGTTATTACGACTTGGCTCCGGCCGGCGTACCGGTACACTCCACGGCTTTCCGGGCTACCGATGCGGAATCGCTCAATCGAAGCCCGTTCCGTATCTTCACCTCTCTGCTGCGCTTGGAATTGATTGACGACGAACAATTACGCCAAACCGCTGCCGAAGTATTATCCCGCCGCCGTATTTTTACCGACCGTGCATTGGCATTAACCGCCAAACACGAAGCACAAGGCGGCTTGAATGAAGCAGACGCCGAAGAGTTTGTTCGTGAAGTACTGGAAACCTTCCGTTGGCACGAAGAAGCTTATGTCAGCAAAGAGTTGTATCAAGCACTGCACAACCAACACCGCCTGATCGCAGATGTTGTGGCATTTAAAGGTCCGCACATCAACCACCTGACTCCGCGCACACTTGATATTGATGCCGTACAGTCGGGGATGGAAACACGCGGTATTCCACCGAAAGAAATCATTGAAGGTCCGCCAAAACGTAATTGCCCGATTTTATTGCGCCAAACCAGCTTTAAAGCTTTGGAAGAACAAGTAATCTTTACCGGCAACGGTCGGCAAGACGGCAGCCATACTGCCCGCTTCGGCGAAATCGAACAACGAGGTGCGGCCGTTACAGCCAAAGGCCGTGCGCTCTATGACCGCCTGTTGAACGAAGCCCGTGCAGTCAGCGGTGCACCGACCGAACAAAACCGCAATGAATATATGCAGGCTCTGGCAGAAAAATTTACCGAATTCCCCGACAGCTATGCAGAAATGCAGCGTCAGGAGCTGGCGTATTTCTACTATTTCGCCGAGGACGGTGCGGATCCCGGCCGTATCGTCAGCGAAGCAGACTTGCCCCAACTGATTTCAGACGGCCTTGTGCGCATCGAACCGATTGTTTATGAAGACTTTCTTCCTGTTTCCGCAGCCGGTATTTTCCAATCCAATTTGGGCGGCACATCACAGAAACAGTATGACGAAGCCTCCAACCGTGCTGAATTCGAGCGCGCATTAGGTGCAGAAGTTGCGGACGAATTGGCACTATATGCAGCCATCCAGCAACAATCTGTTCAAACTTGCCTCAACCGTCTCAACCGCCGTTAAGCCAACCAGACAGGCCGTCTGAAAAACGCACTCAGGCTAATTTTTCAGACGGCCTTGCCGATTACGGAATGATTTTCTATGCCTGCCACTACCGACTTTCTCAATGCCGTTTCCCCTCATTTTCAAGGCGACATCGACACCAGCGATGCCGCCCGGCAGGTCTTTTCTACCGATAATTCCATTTACCGGCTCGAACCGGCCGCCGTTGTTTATCCGAAAAATACGGAAGACTTACAACTCTTGGCTGAAACCGCCGCCCGCCCGGCGTTCCGCTCAGTGGTCTTAACGGCACGCGGTGGCGGTACCGGCACCAACGGTCAATCTCTGACTGACGGCATTGTGGTGGATTTATCCCGCCATATGAACCGAATTATCCGTATTGACCCTGAGAAACGGACGGCAACCGTACAAGCAGGCGTAGTCAAAGACCAATTAAATGCTGCTTTGAAGCCATACGGCCTTTTTTTTGCCCCCGAGCTGTCCACCTCCAACCGCGCCACCATCGGCGGTATGATTAATACCGATGCCAGCGGCCAAGGCAGCTGCCGCTACGGCAAAACCCATCATCACGTTCTGCAACTGAAAACCGTACTGTACGGCGGTGAAGTACTGGAATCCGAAGCACTGTCGGCTGACAACTGGGAGCAAGCGGTACAACATAAAAGCCGGCAGCAGCAAACGCTGTACCACGAACTGTACCGCTTGGCCAATGACAACAGCCGACTGATTGCAGATAACTTTCCCAAATTAAACCGATCGCTGACCGGCTACGACTTACCCAATCTGTTGTCAGACGGCATTTTCAATATCAACAGCGTATTGTGCGGAAGCGAAGGCTCGTTGGGCTGGATTGCCGAAGCGACACTGAATCTGCTGCCCGAACCGAACTACCGTGTTTTGGTCAATATCGGCTATGCCGGTTTCCAAGACGCCCTGCGCGATGCCGGAGCCTTGATGAAGCTCAACCCGCTGTCGGTAGAAACCATTGACTCCAAAGTGCTGGCACTGGCTAAAAATGATTTTGTTTGGGAAAACGTTGCCCGCTACTTCCCCGAAACCACAGAAACAATCGCCGGTATCAATTTAGTTGAGCTGACAGCCGATACACAGCAAGAGTTGGCAGAACAACAAGAAGCCTTTCTTGCCCATCTGGCAGCAGATAACAGCGTCCGTCGCCTGAGTGTAACCTTAGCCGAAGGCGAGGCCGCTATCGGCCACGTCTACGCAATGCGTAAACGTGCCGTCGGTTTGCTGGGAAATGTGCCGGGAGAAAAAAGGCCGCTGCCTTTTGTGGAAGACACTGCCGTACCACCGGAAAATCTGGCAGACTACATTGCCGAATTCCGTGCCCTATTAGATTCAATGGGCTTGGAATACGGTATGTTCGGCCACGTTGATGCCGGTGTATTGCACGTTCGGCCGCAAATCGATTTGAAAGCAGACGGCGCAGCGGAGCTGATTCAGACCGTCAGTGACCGCGTTACCGAACTGACCCACCGCTACGGCGGTGTATTGTGGGGCGAACACGGGAAAGGGTTCCGTTCGGAATATGCGCCTATTTTTTTCGGGCAGGCTTATCCCTTAGTGCAAGCAGTAAAAGCCCTGTTCGATCCGAACAATCAGTTTAATCCGGGAAAAATTGCCACACCGGCCACATTGCCTGCCAGCCGTTTGATCCGCTTAACCGAAATTCCACTGCGCGGAATAAACGATAAACAAATACTGCCGAAAGACTGGGCAGCATTCGGTAATACGATGCACTGCAACGGTAACGGTGCCTGCTTTAATTTTGATGTCAACGATCCGATGTGCCCTTCCTACAAGGCAACACGCGACCGTATCCATTCGCCCAAAGGCCGTGCGACTTTATTGAAAGAATGGTTGCGGCGTGAAGCGGCCGGAGAACAAAGCAATACGTTCGATCAAGAAGTATACCGTTCTCTGCACGGCTGTTTATCCTGTAAATCGTGTTCGGGACAATGTCCGGTAAAAATCGATATTCCCGACAGTAAAGCCCGTTTTTTGGAACGGTATTACAACAGGCACGCCCGCTCGTTACGTGATTATGCACTGGCGGCTTTGGAAAATGCCTTACCGAAACTGCTGCCTTTCCGCCGTATCTATAATGCTGTGCTCCGTATGCCGTTTTTTCAGACGGCCTTGCACCGCCTGCTCGGATTGCGCGATACGCCCCTGCTGCACAATCGGGCAAACACCGACTTTTCGGTCTACGGTGCAATCATTCTTAGTCGGCAGTTCCAGCCTGCCGACTTGGCAGCCGTCCGTAATCCGGTCATTATCGTGCAGGATGCATTTACCCGCTTTTTCGATACCGATGTAATGATTGATGTTGTACGTTTCATCGCCAAACTCGGTTTTACCCCCTGCCTGCTGCCCTATATGCCGAGCGGCAAACCATTGCACGTCCACGGTTTTCTGCAACGGTTTGAACGACAAAAACAACACTCGCTCAATCTGCTGTTACGAGCTGCGGAAACCAATATCCCAATGATCGGAATCGAACCTGCGGTAACCTTGATGTACCGGCAAGAATACCGCCAAACGTACGGCGGACATCCAACCGTACCCGAAATAGAAGTTTTGATGATACAAGAGTGGCTGCACCGTCAATTACCGGAGTTGGCAGATTTTCCGGCAACCGCAACTGCTGAACCTTATTATCTGGCAGCACACTGTACCGAACGTACCCAAACACCGGCATCTACACGCTATTGGCAAGATATTTTCCGCCATTTTCATATACCACTGGAAACATTGGCGGTTGGCTGTTGCGGTATGTCCGGCACTTACGGGCACGAGCAAGAACATTTTGCGGTTTCCGAACAAATTTACCGTCAGTCATGGCAAGCAAAAATTACGGAGTACAACGAACGTGTCTTGGCAACCGGCTTCTCCTGCCGCTGCCAAACCGAACGTTTCAGCCGCCAAACTTTACTCCACCCTATCCAAGCTCTGCTTCGTGCATTGGAAAACAATTGATGTTGAAGCTGACATTAAAAAGCGAAATAGCAATGTTTAAACATATAATTTACCGTTTTATGCTCTCTGAACCGGCTGTATTGAATCGTACCGCAACATAAATATGAAGAAACTTTCCGCCAGAAAACTGCCCTCCATTACTGCCCTGCAATGTTTTGAAGCGGCAGCCCGGCATTTGAATTTTACGAAGGCCGCCAAAGAACTGCATATGACGCAAAGTGCCGTCAGCAAGCAGGTTATCCAATTGGAAACCTTGCTGGACAGCTCATTGTTCCGCCGCGTGCGCCACAGCCTCCAACTCACCCCGACCGGCAACTTATTTCTGCGTGAAACACAGGCCGTTTTGGAACATTTGGAACAATCTGTGTTGAATATATTGGCGCACGGCTCCGAAGCCGAAGTGGTACGGATTTTCACCCATCCGACTTTTGGTGCGCGCTGGCTGATGCCTGCTTTAAAAGGCTTCGACCGCCGTTATCCGCATTTCCATTTGGAAATACACGACCAACTCGGCGATTTTTGCAATGAGTTCAACAGCCATATGGACATCGGCTTTTTACACGGCAGCGGTGTATGGCCGGGATTGGAAAGCATCAAATTGTTTAACGGCCACTTTGTTGCCGTTTGCGCACCAGATATACCCGTCCCGCCGTTGGCAGAAATCGGCCTGTCTGATGAACCGGTGCTGATTCAATCGCGGGCACGCCCGCGTGCTTGGCACGACTATTTCGAATATGCAGGAATAGAGTGGGAAGGTATTTTCAGCGGCGCACGCGTAGATGCTTTCCACACCGCCATTCACGCCGCAGAAGCCGGGCACGGTATCGCATTGGTGCCGGAAGTATTGGTCAAAAACGAGCTGGCGGAAGGCCGTCTGAAAACCGCCTGGCCGCAGAAATTAGAAACCCCAGGAGCATATTATTTAGTTTATCCGCTGAATATGGAAGAAACACCAAAAATCCAAGCCTTGGTGCAGTGGATACAGCAATATACTGCAACGTGGCAGCAATAAATACCGATACAAAACCGCCCGAGCCTGTTTGCTCGGGCGGTTTATTTTCACTTTGCTTGATTTTCAGACGGCCTCGTCCAGCAGGGCATCGACAAAGGCGCGGGCGTCGAACGGGCGCAGGTCGTCGATGCTTTCGCCTACGCCGATGTAGCGCACAGGAATCGGGCGGGCGGAGGCGAGTGCGGCCAATACGCCGCCTTTGGCGGTGCCGTCGAGCTTGGTAACAATCAGGCCGGTTACGCCGAGCGCGTCGTCAAAGGCGATAACTTGGTTGACGGCATTTTGGCCGATGTTGGCGTCCAGCACGACAATGATTTCGTGCGGTGCGTCGGGCATTGCTTTTTGCAGTACGCGCTTCACTTTTTTGATTTCTTCCATCAAGTGGAGCTGGGTCGGCAGGCGGCCAGCGGTGTCGGCCAGCACGATGTCGATTTTACGGGCTTTGGCGGCTTCTACGGCATCAAAGCATACGGCGGCAGAATCGCCTTTGACCTGCGAAATCACGGTTACGCCGTTACGCGCGCCCCATTCCTGCAACTGTTCGCGTGCGGCGGCGCGGAAGGTATCGCCTGCCGCCAGTACAACGGATTTGCCCTGCTGCTGGAAGTATTTGGCCAGTTTGCCGATAGAAGTGGTTTTGCCTGCGCCGTTGATACCGGCCATCATAATGACGAACGGCTGACCGTTATCGGGAATGGCCAGCGGCTTTTCCAGCGGTTTGAGCATTTCGTACACCGCTTCTTTCAGCGCACTGCGCAGCTCCGCACCGTCTTTCAGGCCGCGCAGCGATACGCGTTTGCGTACTTCGTCCATCAAATGCTCGGTTGCCTCGATACCCATATCGCTGGTCAGCAACACGGTTTCCAGCTCTTCGTACAAATCCTCGTCAATCTTGCCGCCGCCGAACACGCCGGCCAGCGATTTGGCCATATGGTTGCGCGACTTGGTCAAACCTTTCTTCAAGCGTGCCGCCCAGCCGAGGCTTTCCGTTTCCGGCTGTACCGTTTGAACGGGCGCAGGGGAAGCGATGTCTGCCGTTTCTTCCGCACCGTCTGCCTGTTGGCTGCCCGGCACATCTTGCCCGTTTTCAGACGGCCTTTCTCCCAAGTTTTCCGCTAAATCAGCCGCAGCCGTCAGCGTTTCAGCGGCTTTCTCTGCAGCGCTCTCCGCCTGCTGCACGGCTTCGGCGAACGCATTTTCTGCTTTTTCAACCGCCTGTTCCGCCGATGATTCCAACCCGTCAGCAACCTGCTCCGCAGCCTGCACGGCCGCTTCTTTCACTTCTTCGGCACGCTCCGCCGCCGCATCGGCAGCCTGCTCCAACACTTGCGCCGCTTCCTGCACGGTTTCTTTTACAGTTTCCACAGGCTGCGGCTGTTTTTTGCGTTTGAAAAAACTGAACATAATCATTCTTTCCGGTTTCAAATTGGCACCGCGCGATTATAACCGAAACAGGCCTGAAAGGCCGTCTGAAAAGCGTTGCCGCAAGGAAATCGGCACGCCGTACATTTTCTTGCCGCAAGGCTGAAACCTGCCTGCGGATTCTGCGGCCTTTTTCATACAGCCGGAAACAGACACCGCCTTGTCTGCAAAATATTTATTTACAAAAAAAAACAACAATTTACAATCGCCCTGCATTTTTGCATCACTCTTTCAAACAAAGGAATAGCAATGAAAAAATTCGCAACTGCGGCATTGGCCGCTTCCGCAATGCTGCTGGCAGGACAAGCCTCGGCAACAAACTGGGTTATTTTTGATACAGGAAGCAGCGGAACTGTTTGGTATGATTCTGACAATGTCAGCTATGGTACTGTTACCATTGCCGGAAAAAAACACCGCTATGTAGAAACCTATATCTTTGTTCGCAACTCTTCACCTAAATATCACCAGGCGCTAAAAAAGAATTATGATGAAGCAATGGATAAACTCGCAGTAACATGCGGCTCACCTACTTATCTGCAAGGCATTACTACCGAACAATCTTTGAAAGGAAAATTGGTTGCAAAAATAAATCAAGGCAATAATAGCCCTTTTAGGGAAATTGATTCCAACACCATCGCCGCAACTCTTGCCAAAACACTGTGCTGAATCCAAGCATAATATTTAAACAAAGCAAGGCCGTCTGAAAACACAGTGTCAATGAAGCTAAACCGCTCTTTTCAGACGGCCTGAAAAAACGGCTTCCGTTCATTTATCGAACGGAAGCCGTTTTTTATAAACACTATCAAGCGGTTTCGCGGATGCGGCGCAATACCTCGTCTTTGCCGATCAAGGCCAGCACGGCATCGACGCTCGGAGTTTTTGCGGTACCGGCTACGGCAAGGCGCAGGGGCATTCCGAGTTTGCCCATTTTGATGCCTTCTTCGTCGCAAAACGGTTTGAACAAATCGTGAATCGCTTCGGCGTTCCAATCGGCGAGGTTTTCCAGTTTGGCGGCGAAACGCTGCATACGCGCGGCGGCTTCGTCGTCCCAGTGTTTGGCGACATCGGCTTCGGCCGGTACGGCTTTGCGGTAGAAATAGGCGCATTCGTCGGCCAGTGTGTTCAAATCTTGGGCGCGGTCTTTCACCAATTCCAATACGGCGGCCAGCGCAGGAGCGGAAGTGTCGGCGATGCCTTGTGTGGCAAGGCGCGGGGCAACCAGTCCGGCCAGTTTTTCAGACGGCATTGCTTTGATGTGTTCGCCGTTGATCCAGTAGAGTTTTTTCAAATCCATACGGCTCGGAGACGGGGAAACGTCTTTTAAATCAAACCATTCGATGAATTGTGCCATTGTGAAAAATTCGTCGTCGCCGTGCGCCCAGCCCAAACGTGCCAAGTAGTTGAGCATTGCTTCGGGCAGAATGCCCATTTCGCCGAAATCGGTAATGGCTACGGTGTCGCCGCTGCGTTTGGAAATTTTTTTGCCTTGTTCGTTCAAAATCATCGGCAGGTGGGCGTATTCGGGCAAGGTACCGCCGATGGCTTTCAAGATGTTGATTTGTTTCGGGGTATTGTTGACGTGGTCGTCGCCGCGGATAACGTGGCTGATGCCCATATCGTAGTCGTCCACCACCACGCAGAAGTTGTAGGTCGGCGTGCCGTCAGCGCGGGCGATGATGAGGTCGTCCAAGGCTTCGTTCGGAATGCGGATTTCGCCTTTTACTAAGTCGTTCCATGCGGTTACGCCGTCCAAAGGCATTTTGAAGCGGATAGCCGGTTGGCGGTCGGCCGGAATTTCGGGCAGAATTTTGCCTTCCTCCGGACGCCAGCGGCGGTCGTAAGTGGCCGTACCTTCACGCTCAGCTTTTTCGCGCATTGCTTCCAGCTCTTCTTTGCTGCAATAGCAGTGATAGGCGTGGCCCTGCGCCATCAGCTCGGCCAGCACTTCTTTATAACGCTCGAAACGGCGCGTTTGGTACACCACATTGTCTGTGTTGTCGTAATTCAGGCCGACCCATTTCATACCGTCCAGAATAATGTTTACCGATTCTTCGGTGGAACGCGCCAAATCGGTGTCTTCGATACGCAGCAGGAATTCGCCTTTGTGTTTGCGGGCAAACGCCCAAGAAAACAGCGCGGTACGCACGCCGCCGATGTGCAGATAGCCGGTCGGGCTGGGGGCGAAACGGGTTTTAACGGTCATAGCTTTACTTTCGGTTCGGAAAACAAAACCGCTATTTTATGCGCGCTTTCCCCCGCAAACAATGCCCGCAGCCGCCTGATGTGGAAAATCCGCGCCATCCCCTTTACAATAGCCGTTTTTAATCCCGAAAAACGCCGAAAAATGAAGAAAACCGCCGCCCCGAAATCGTTTGAAGAAGCGCTTGCCCGTCTCGAAACGCTCACGCAGGCTATGCAGAGCAGCGAAATGCCGCTGGAAGAAGCGCTGGCCGCCTATCAGGAGGGCAATGAACTGGTGCAATACTGCCAAACCAAGCTGGCGGAAGTGGAACAGAAATTGCAGGTTTTGGATGCCGGCGGATTGAAGGAGCTGAACCTTGACCCGAGCGAATGAGTTTGCCCTGTGGCAACAGCGCGTACAGGCGCAAACCGAATTGCTGCTGGAACGCCTGATGCCGTCTGAAACCGAGCAAAGCGGATTTTCAGACGGCCTTTCTGCGCCGCACGCCGCGCCGCAGCGTTTGCACGAAGCGATGCGCTATGCCGCACTCGGCGGCGGCAAACGCCTGCGCCCGCTGCTGGTTTCCGCCGCCGCCAATTTGGGCGAAGCCGACAAAACCGCTTTGGCACAGGCAATGGCAGCGGTGGAATTGATACACGTTTATTCGCTGGTGCACGACGATATGCCGGCGATGGACAACGACAGCCTGCGCCGAGGCAAGCCGACCTGCCATATCCGATATGACGAAGCCACTGCCCTGCTGGTCGGTGATGCCCTGCAAACCTTGGCGTTCGAACTGTTAAGCCGCACGGAAAACAGCAATCTGCCGGCCGAACGCCGTCTGAAAATGCTCAACCTGCTCGCCCGCGCCTCCGGCAGCCTCGGTATGGCAGGCGGCCAAGCTATCGATTTGGCGAATGTCGGGCAAAATATGACGCAGCCTGCGCTGGAAGCAATGCACGGCCTGAAAACCGGCGCACTTATCCGCGCCGCCGTCGGCCTCGGCGGCTTGGTCTGCCCCGATATAAACGAAACCGCCTTGCAGCGTTTGGACGACTACGCCAAACATCTGGGCTTGGCGTTCCAAGTTATCGACGACGTACTCGACTGCGAAGCCGACACCGCCACGCTCGGCAAAACCGCCGGCAAAGACCAAGAAGCCGACAAACCGACCTACGTCAAACTGCTCGGCCTCGCCCAAGCGCGCGCGTATGCGGAAACACTGGCCGCACAAGCCGTGGCCGCACTGGACGGTTTCGACAGCCGCGCCGATTATCTGCGCGATTTGGCCGC
>JAUNKU010000013.1:14682-20696 GCA_030532645.1 Neisseria sp.
CCGGAATAAAATCGGCAACTTCCTTCTTTGATTAGGCGGAAGCAAAAAGCAACGCCCGTTTCATCCGCACAACTCATTCCCACGCGCTGTCATACTCGGGCTTGACCCGAGTATCTCCCCCGATGATTCCCAAGCGGAACACCCGAATCCCCCCAATATGAAACTTTTTCAGACGGCCTTGCAAAGAATTCACGCCAAGGCCGTCTGAAAACCGTTAAAATAGCGCACTTATTTCTCCGCAAACCGTTAAAAAATTCATACAGAATAATAAGGATAAGAACAATGGATAAAAAACAGCAACTGCAAGACGGCCTCGCCGCACTGGGCTTGGAGCTGACCACCGCACAACAGCTTCTGCTGCTGGAATACGTTGCCCTGCTGAAAAAGTGGAACAGCACATATAATCTGACCGCGCTGCGCAGCGAAAACAGTATGATCAGCCACCACGTTCTCGACAGCCTGACGCTGCTGCCTTTCGTAAAAGACGCGAAAACCTTGATGGACGTAGGCTCCGGCGGCGGTATGCCGGGCATTCCCACCGCCATCTGCCGCCCCGATTTGCAGATTACCCTGCTTGATGCCAACACCAAAAAAACCTCGTTCCTGCAACAAGCCGTTATCGAGCTGGGCTTGACCAACGTTACCGTTGCCAGCGGCCGCGTTGAGGCAATGCACGACAAAAAAGTGGACGTTGTCACCAGCCGCGCCTTCGCCGAACTGGCCGACTTCATTACGCTGACCCGCCATCTGCTGGGCGAAAACGGCTATTGGGCCGCAATGAAAGGCGTGTATCCTTACGAAGAATTGGAACACGTTCCCGCCGATGTGGAAGTGCTGAAAGTAGAAAAACTGAACGTACCGATGCTCGATGCCGAGCGTCATATGGTGGTAATGAAGCCGAAAGGCTGATGTCTCCCCAAGCAAAACGATAAAAGGCCGTCTGAAAACGGAGCGAAGCAGAATTTCTGCATAGCACTCCCGTTTTCAGACGGCCTTTTTGCCTCAGCCGTGCCGCGCTTTACTGCTTCTTCTGCTTGGCTGCTTTTTTACCTGCTTTCTTCGCAGCCGACAATTTCTCTGTACCGCCGACCACGACAACGTTCAATTCGTCCAATTTCAGACGGCGTTGCCAAGTTTCGCGCACTTGTTCGGCGGTTACTTTCATAATCTCGGCGTTGTAGCGGTTGAGATAATCGGCATCGCGTTGGTAGATGCCTGCGCGGACAACGTAAGGCAGCAGCTTGGCGTTGGTGTCGAAGCGCAGCGGGAAACTGCCGGTCAGATAATCTTTGGCCTGTTGCAGCTCGGCTTCGGTCGGGCCGTTTGCGATAAAGTCGGCCAATACTTTGTGCGCGGCGGCCAGCGCGGTTGCGGCTTCGTCTTTTTTGGTGGAAAAGCTGATGTCGAACGGCGCTTTCTGCTCGTTTTGCGACAAACTGCTGGACACGCCGTACACCAAGCCTTTTTCGTCACGCAGGGTTTTCATCAGACGGCTGTCGAAACCGCCACCGCCGAGAATGTAGTTGCCAACGGCCAGCGCATGGCGGTCGGGGTCTTTCTGCGTCATAAACGGCAAGCCCATCAATACAACGGTTTGCTCTTTGCCTTCAAACGTAATCCGTTCGCTGCGGCCTTTGCGGCTGGGTACGGGCGGTACGGCCGGCTGCGGTTCGGCGTGTTCGGGCAGACCGTCCAACAGCTGCTTGCTGATGGCCTGCGCCTGCGGTTTCGTTACATCGCCGACAATCGCGATATAGGCATTGTCTTTGGCATAACGGCGGCGGTGGAAATCCTGCAAATCCCATCGTGTGACGGCGCTCAGGGTTGCGGCACTGGTTTCGGAGGCGTTAGCGTAAGGGTGGTCTTCGTAATTGAGTTTGGCCATCGCACGGCCGCCGAGAAAGGCTGGCGAGCTTTCCTGCTGTTTCAGCGCGCTGACGGCCTGCGCCTGATTGCGTTGCAGCACTTTTTCGTCAAACGACGGCTGCGTGATGACTTGGTTCATCAACACCAGCGCCGGTTGCAGCGTATCTTCGCGGCTGAGCGAAAGCAGATTGACGCCGGCAAAATCCGTTCCGGCCTTGCTGGCAATCGTAATGCCCAAGCGGTTGGCTTCTTCGCGCAGTTTTTCTTCATCGAGCTGCTGCGTGCCGGTGGCCAGCAGCGAGGCGGTAAACGAAGCAACATCGGTTTTGCTGTCGGCCGCCGTACCTGCCTGCTTGAAGCTGACTTGAATATTCACAATCGGCAGTTCGTGCCGCGAAACGAGGCTGACGGTGCTGCCGTCGGCGTTTTTCCAAGTGTCGATACTGATGGCAGAGGCCGTCTGAAAACCGGCAGCTTTTGCAAAGCTAAAACCGAATATCAGGCCGAAGCCCAAAATCACGGCGCGGACACGTTTATTCATTCGGCGATCCTTTCTGTTTCTGCGGCAGCAGCGTAGTGGTCAAATAAGGTTGGGCAAGCAGCTTTTTCGCGGCGGCCTGCACTTCTTCTGCGGTAACGGAAAGCACGGTTTTCCATTCCTCATCTTCACTTTGCCAGCCGAAGCCGTTGTGCTCCAATGCGCCCAGTATATCGGCCTGATGGCGTACCGAATCTTTGGCAAAAATCCGCGAATTTTCCAGCGGACGGCGGATCAAGGCCAGCTCTTCTTCGCTCACTCCGTTTTCCGCCACATCGCGCAGCTCAGCCAATACTTTTTCCTGCAACACAGCCAACGGTACACCGGCTACCGGCATTGCGGTGATGCTGAACGTCGCATTTTCACGGCCGAAATCGCTGGTATCCGGCGACACGCCCAAAGCCACCGCCTCGCCGCGCACCAATTTTCGGCTGTACCGCGACGAATCGCTGCCGCCCAACACCGCAGCCAGCATATCCAAAGCGGCCGCCGCGCGGTCGTCTGCCGAAAGTTGCGGCGCAACGCGCCAGTTGAGATTGATGACCGGCAGCTCGGTAACGGCATAAACCGTTTGCTCGCCGCCCGTAAATTCAGACGGCCTTTCCAATTCGTCATTGCGCTCCGGCAGTGGCTTGGCCGCCAGTTTGCCGAACGCCGCTTCCGCCTGTTTAACGGTTTCCTTGGCATCGACACCGCCGACTACCACCAGCATCGCGTTGTTCGGCGCATACCATTTGCCGTACCACGCACGCAGATCGTCCGCTTTCAAGCCGTGCAAATCGTCCATAAAACCAATTACCGGCGCACGGTTGGCCGCTTTCTGCCACAATTTCAGATTAACGTTTTCCCACAGCTTGCCGAACGGATTATCTTCCGTACGCATCCGCCGCTCTTCGCGTATCACCTTCATTTCATTATCGAAATCCCGATCGCTGAAATTCAGGTTGGCCATACGGTCGGCCTCCATTTTCAGCAGATCGGGCAGGTTTTTCGCCGCGATTTCCGCCGTATAAACCGTTTCCGTGCGGTTGGTATAAGCATTGTTGCTGCCGCCCATCGCCGAAATTTTGCGGTTGAACTCACCGGAAGGATAGGCCGGCGTACCCTTAAACATCATATGTTCCAGCGCGTGGCTCAAACCCGTTTTACCGGCCTTTTCGTCCACGCTGCCCACTTTGTACCACAGCCGCACCGAAACCACCGGCGCACGCTTGTCTTCCTTCACCAGCACTTTCATACCGTTCGGCAGGGTTGCCGACACCGTTTCCGCCCAAGCAGGCAGTGCCGCCGCCAACAGCAAGGCCGCGCAGAAAAAGCGTTTGTCCGTTTTCATCCGCTTACCTGTTCCAATGAAATTGAAAACCGCTATCATATCGCGGCATAAGGCTTTTGAACAGCAAAGGCCGTCTGAAAAAAGCAGGCCAAACGGGCAATCATCAGCGGCAGGATTAAGCATCGGCAGAAAAGTATGCCGTTTGCGCTACCGGCGGCACAAAATGCGCTACGCGCTTTTTTCAGACGGCCTCGGTAAAAAATACAGGTCCAGTGTAAGGAATCCGCCGCCCGAACCGTCTAATTCCGTTGTTTGACGAAAAATCCGCAAAGGAGCCTGCAATGTCTTTCTCTTTCCGCAAAACTTTGATTGCCGGTGCAACCGGCGCGGCAGTTTTGTTCGGCGCACTGTTTTGGACGATGGGCGCAGGACAAACGGCGCAAGCTGCGCCTTTGGAAACGCTCGCGCAGCTGCATCAGGCCGACGGTTCGCCTGCCGCATCTTTAATCCGAAGCGGCAAACCGACTTTGGTAAAATTTTGGGCGAGTTGGTGTCCGCTGTGTTTGAGCGAACTGGCGGAAACGGAGCAATGGGCCGAAGACCCTGATTTTCAGACGGCCAATTTGGTCACGGTTACCTCACCTGCTTTTCTCGGCGAGAAAAAGCCGGCTGCGTTTGCCGAATGGTTCGGCGGTTTGGGCTACGGCAAACTGCCGGTTCTGCTGAACGAAGGCGGCTCGTTGGCAAAAGAATTGGGGATTAAAGTGTATCCATCTTGGGCATTGCTGGACAAAGACGGCAAAGTGCTGCGCGTTACCGTCGGCAGCCTGAACCGCGCTCAGGCGCTGGCTTTGCTGGACAATCCGGAAGCGAAGTTGGAAACGCTGCAAAAAACCTTCCACCAAGCCGACGGCCAAAAAGGCAGCAAACCGCTGAATACGAAAACCGTTTATCTGGCCGGCGGCTGTTTCTGGGGCTTGGAGGCCTATTTCCAACGCATTGACGGCGTAAGCGATGCGGTTTCCGGCTATGCCAACGGCAAAACCGAACAGCCGAGCTACGAAGATGTGGTATACCGCAACACGGGGCACGCGGAAACGGTTAAGGTTACCTATGATGCAGACAAGCTGAGTTTGGACGATATTCTGCAATACTATTTCCGCGTCATCGACCCGACCAGCCTGAACAAACAGGGCAACGACCGCGGCACGCAATACCGCACCGGCGTTTACTACACCGATCCGGCGGAAAAAGCCGTGATTGAAGCCGCCCTCGCACGCGAGCAGCAGAAATACCGTGCGCCGCTGGTGGTGGAAAACCTGCCGCTGGCGCGTTTCGACGAAGCAGAGGAATACCATCAGGACTATCTGCTAAAAAATCCGAACGGCTACTGCCATATCGACATCAGCAAAGCCGACGAGCCGCTGCCGGATAAACAAACGGCTGCCAAGCCGTCTGAAAACGAGCTGAAAAAAATGCTCACCGCCGAGCAATACCGCGTTACCCAGCAAAACGGCACGGAGCTGGCATTCAGCCACGAATACGACCATCTGTTCGCACCGGGCATTTATGTCGATATCGTCGGCGGCCAACCGCTGTTCAGCTCGGCCGACAAATACGATTCCGGCTGCGGCTGGCCGAGTTTCACCCGCCCGATTACCGCCGATGCCGTGACCGAACACGATGATTTCAGCTTCAATATGCAGCGCACGGAAGTCCGCAGCAAAGCCGCCGATTCGCATTTGGGGCACGTTTTCCCCGACGGCCCGCGCGACCGCGGCGGCCTGCGCTACTGCATCAACGGCGCGAGCCTGAAATTCGTACCGCTCGCCGAAATGGACGCACAAGGCTACGGCGCATGGAAAAATAAAGTGAAATAAAGCCGGGCAGATATGCAAAGGCCGTCTGAAAACGGAGCGAAGCGGAGTTTCTGCGCAGCCGGCAATAAAAATTCATTTTTATTATTAAAACAATACAGAGTATTGTTTTCGGCACAGCTAAAACTAACCTCTCCCGTTTCAGACGGCCTTTATTGCCCTGCCCGCTCATCAAATACGCCAACCTCATCTTTTCAAAACAATCATTCATCTGCTGCCAATAACCGCATTTCTCTTTCCGCTTTGCGCCATCTCAAAAAACAACTGATAACAACTTGCATTAACATATAAACAGGCGCATACTTTCGGGTGGTAAATCTATGTAATTAAATCAATTTATGGCAATCGCATTTTTGATTATGCTGCGCGAAGGCATTGAAGCGGCATTGATTGTCGGCATTGTGGCCGGTTTCCTGAAACAGTCGGGACACGGGCATTTGATGCCGAAAGTATGGCTGGG
>JAUNKU010000181.1:0-993 GCA_030532645.1 Neisseria sp.
TTGCTCTAAAAACCGAGCTTGCGAAGCTTACATTTTTTTTTTTTTTTTTTTCAACGGGTTATTTGGTTTTTCTGGGATTTTCAAGAGTGGGGGCGAAGAAAAATGATTGATTACAACGGTTTAATGAAAGACAGAAAATACAACAGCCGTCTGAAAACAGCGCATTTTCAGACGGCCTTTGTTTTATCCGGTGTTTGTCGGAGGAGATACTTGGGGCAAGCCCGGGTATGACGGTGTGGCGGAAGCAAAAAAAGCCGCGTGGAATACGCGGCTTTGTTGTATCAGGCGGAGATTTTGAAAAATCAGGCAACTTGTGTTTGATGTTCGCCGCCGTTGCGCTCGCGGATAACGCCCAAGCGGTACACGGTTTCGCCTTGTTCGGCCAAGAATTTTTGAACGGCGTCGGCTTGCTCGGCGGCAACAATCACAACCATACCGATGCCGCAGTTGAAGGTGCGGTACATTTCCTGCTGTTCCACATTGCCGGCCTGTTGCAGCCATTGGAACAGTTTCGGCATTTCCCAAGATTTTGCATCGATTTGGGCAACGGTGTTTTCGGGCAGGACGCGCGGTACGTTTTCGGTGATGCCGCCGCCGGTGATGTGAGCCATACCTTTGATTTCAAATTGTTGCAGCGCGGCCAGAATCGGTTTGACGTACAAACGGGTAGGCGCGATAACGGCTTCGCGCAGGGTTTTGCCGTTGTCGAACGGTGCGTCCAAATCGGGTTGGTCGCGGTCGATGATTTTGCGTACCAAAGAATAGCCGTTGGAATGTGCGCCGTTGGAAGCCAAGCCCAAGACGATGTCGCCCGGTACGATGCTGCGGCCGTTAATCACGCGGTCTTTTTCGACCACGCCGACGGCAAAGCCGGCCAAGTCGTATTCGCCTTCGGGATACATTCCCGGCATTTCGGCGGTTTCGCCGCCGATCAGGGCACAGCCGGATTCTTCGCAGCCTTGGGCGATGCCTTTAATCACGTCGGTAGCGCGG
>JAUNKU010000181.1:1082-2092 GCA_030532645.1 Neisseria sp.
GAAAGCCAGTTTCAGTTTGGTGCCTACGCCGTCGGTGCCGGAAACGAGCACGGGATTTTGGTATTTTTTGCTGATTTCGACCAGTGCGCCGAAGCCGCCCAAATCGCCCAATACTTCGGGGCGCATAGTGCGTTTGGCAAACGGTTTGATGTTTTCAACGAGTTGGTCGCCTGCGTCGATGTCCACGCCTGCATCGCGGTAGCTTAAAGATTGGCTCATTTGGAGGGCTTTCTTAAATATATAAAAGAGAAAACGGGCGCGCTGCGCGGATAAAACGGCGCAGGGCGTTCGGAAAATTGCGGCGTATTTTACCTGATTTTGCGCTTGTCGGGGATTTGTTTCGTCGGGTATGTGCCTGCTTGTGCTATGCTTGCGCGTTTTATTTTTCAGACGGCCTTTGATTATGTATGTTTCCCGCAAGCGAGGTTTCGCGCCTTGGCTGGCTGCTTCGGCAGTGGTGTTGGTCGGTTTCTGGCTGCTTTATGCGCTGGGAGATGTGCTGACGCCTTTTATTGTGGCGGCGGTGCTGGCCTATATTCTGCATCCCCTGGTGGAGTGGTTGGAAAAACACCGTTTCGGACGCGGTGCGGCTTCGATGCTGGTGATGCTGTTTGCGTTGCTGGTTCTGCTGGCTTTGCTGCTGGTGATGATTCCGATGCTGTTTACCCAGTTTCAAAACCTGACCGCCAAGCTGCCGGCGCTGATTGATTTTGTGCAAAACCGCGCTTTGCCTTGGCTGACGGTGCAGCTGGGCGAGGGTATCGTACCCGACCGCGCGCAGGTAACGGCTTGGCTGACCGGCCATATCGGTACGATCCAGACGGCATTGACGAACTTTGCCAAAGTGGTGGTAAACCAAAGCGGTTCGCTGGCCGGAACATTAAGCAATATCGCGCTGCTGCCGCTTCTGCTGTATTACTTCCTGCTCGACTGGGAGCGTTGGGCGGGCGGTTTGCGCAAAATGATTCCGCGCCGTTTTGTGGATACTTATGTCCGCATCAGCACGGAAA
>JAUNKU010000014.1:0-3489 GCA_030532645.1 Neisseria sp.
TCCGTATGACAAAAGGCCGTCTGAAAACATTATCTTTCTGTTTTCAGACGGCCTTTTTCCCATTACGGAAACCAAACTCGGATTTCCCGAACCGTTTTCCACAGTCAAACCGTGCAACACTCCTGATCCGTCAGGCTGCCTGTCAAACAAAAATACCCGGGCAAAACCCGAGTATCCTGCTATTTCTATCTGCTTGGTAAAATGGCTTGGCAATGCTCAGTCATCCAAACGCTTAGACAATACCTTGCCTGTCTTCGCGTCCACAACAACGTCCCACTCATCACCGTCTTTAAGAATCTCCACTTCAATCAGCGCCTTACCGCGCTCATACTCAAAATCCACTTCTTCGATATGACCGCCGCCCACCGACGCCAGCGCCGCTTTGGCCGCCTGTTCGTGCGTAATCAGCTCGGAACGGTGTTGTTTGTAATAACGCATATCGCTGTCGGCAAATGCCGGGGCTGAGGTAAACAATACCGATGCGGCCAGCAAGGCAGATACGGTTTTTTTCATCATTGGTTTATTCCAGTCTGTGAAAGCAATGAAATTTGATGGTGTAATTTGATGGTGTGAAATATTGCAAGACCTTCTGTTTTCAGACGGCCTTGCAATAATAAATACAGAATAAATACCCGTAAAGCGGTATCGATACGCTTTACGGATGCCGTTAAAAGCAGTTTGAAGCGCAAACGGCAAACTGTCTTACACAGCCTGCCGTTCTGCCTGCATCAAATCAGTCGTCCAAACGTTGCGACAATACTTTGCCGGTTTTGGCATCGATACGCACGTCCCAGTCGGCGTGGTTTTTGCGGATTTCCACTTCAAATACCGCCATACCGTGCTCGTATTCGAAGTCCACATCTTTCACTTGGCCGCCGCCGACTGCCGCCAAAGCTGCTTTGGCTGCTTGTTCGTGGCTGATCAGCTCAGAACGGTGTTGCTCGTAATAACGCATATCGCTGTCGGCAAACGCAGGTGCGGCGGCAAACAATGCAGAAGCAGCCAACAGAGCGGATACTGTTTTTTTCATCTTCTTTTCCTTTCGGTCTGAATGTGCAATTAAATCATTGATGTGTGTGTGTGTCAGTGTGTCAGAACCGGCAAGACATTTGTGCGCTGCCTTGTCGATGGAATGCATTATAGGCTGCCAAAATTAGCGGATAATTAGCATTACCGATAATCTGCAAAATAAGCGAAAAAAGCGTTTTCCGGCAGGCTTGGCGGCAAGACGGCAGCCCTCTTCCCAACGGCAGAACAGCAGCAAAAATGGTACAATCTCCGTTTTACGCAGACAACGAAAAGGTGTGTTATGAGCCGCATCAATCTTGAAAATGTCCAAGCCGTCGCCTTTGATTTGGACGGTACTTTGTGCGATTCCGTTCCCGATTTGGCCGCCGCCGCCAATGCCACGCGCGAATTTCTCGGTATGACGCCGCTGCCGGTTGCCACCGTAGAAAGCTATGTCGGCAACGGCATTGCCGATTTGGTGCACCGCGTTATCACCGGCAGCCGCGAAGAAAACGCTGCCCCCGAGCTGTGGGAAAAAGGTTTTGCTTTCTTCCTGCGCTACTACCGCGACCATCTGAGCGATTTAACCACCGTTTACCCTGAAACCGAAGCCGGTCTCGGCCTGCTCAAATCGCTGCATATTCCGCTCGTTGTCATCACCAACAAACACGAAATCCTTGCTGCCGAACTTTTAAAACAGCTCGGTTTGGCCAATTATTTCAGCCTCGTTCTCGGCGGCGACAGCCTGAGCGAGAAAAAACCGAGCGCTCTGCCCTTGCAGCACGCAGCGGAAGTGCTCGGCATCGATGTACGCGAAATGCTGATGGTGGGCGATTCCGCCAATGATTTCCTTGCCGCCAAAGCCGCAGGCTGCCACAGCATCGGCGTTACTTTCGGCTACGGCGATATGACCGAACTCTCGCAAGACGAAGCCACCAAGCCGGATTGGTTGATCGGTTCGCTGCCCGAAATCTACGAGCATCTGCGTCCGAAAAAAGAAGAAGCGGAATAATGCCCGATTCGCGCTTTTCCATTCACCGGAAAAGCGGATACCGGCAAAGCCGTTGTTCTGTTCCGCATCGCGGAAAACCGATTTATCCCAACCCGACAAACAAGGCCGTCTGAAAACCACGCACAACAGCCCGTTTTCAGACGGCCTCCCCATCACGATGAGTACACAAAAATCCCTCCGCGCCCGCGCTATGGACATTCTGTCGCGCCGCGAAGTCAGCCGCCTCGAACTCAAACGCAAACTCGCCGCCTACGCCGAGAGTGAAGAAGAAATCGATGCCGTGCTGGAAGAATTCTCCGAACACAACTGGCAGTCGGACGAACGCTACGCCGAAGCCTATATCCACAGCAAAAGCCCGAAACACGGCATTCTGCGCCTGAAACAAGGCTTGGCTGCCAAAGGTGTGGAAAAAGAGCTGGTAGAAACCTATTTGCCCGACAGCGAACAGGAGCTGCAAAATGCCTGCGCCGTGTTACGCAAAAAATTCAAAGTGCCGCCCGAAGACTGGAAAGAGCAGCAACGCTATCTGCGCTTTCTCGCCTATCGCGGCTTCACTTCCGACAGCGCCTACCGCGCCTTAGATTTGGCTTGGGAAGAGGAAGAAACGGAGTAAAACCTCAGATTGAAAAAATGCCGGTCGGGTCTCTGCTGAACCGGCATTATGCTTTCTTTTGCATCCTTTTAAAGAAGATGCGCTTTTTCAGACGGCACAGGCCGTCTGAAAATGAGTGAAAAATCCATTAAAACCGTTCCAGCTCGGGAAATCGGTCAATCACGCTCTGTTGTCCTGCTCTGTTTTGACGGTATTCGGTACAACGGGCGCGGACGGGCAGGGTTTTGTCGGGATTAAGCAGGCCGGCCGGGTCAAAGGCGTATTTGATGCCCCACAGCACATCGCGTTCGGCATCGGAAAACTGGCTGCACATACCGTCGAGCTTTTCCACGCCTACGCCGTGTTCACCGGTAATCGTACCGCCGAGATGCACGCAGGCTTCCATAATGTCCGCTCCGAACGCCTCCGCCGCCGGCCATTCGCCTTTTTGGTGGCTGAACAGAATCAGCGGGTGCATATTGCCGTCGCCGGCGTGAAAAACATTGATGCATTGCAGGCCGTAACGGGTGGACAATTCGCGCGTGTAAGCCAGCATACGGCTGATTTGGCGGCGCGGAATGGTGCCGTCCATACAATAAGAATCGGGGGCAAGCCGCGCCGTCGCCGGAAAAACGGCTTTGCGTGCGCCCCAAATGGCGGTGCGCTCGATTTCGTTACGCGAGATTTTGATGCCGGTTGCGCCGCTGTCGCAGAAAATCTGCTCCATACGGGCGATTTCTTCTTCCACTTCTTCGGGCATTCCGTCGGATTCGCACAGCAAAACTGCCTCGGCCTGTTTGTCCAAACCGGCATTGAGAAAATCTTCCACCGCCCGCGTGGCCGCACCGTCCATCATTTCCAAACCGGCCGGAATCAC
>JAUNKU010000014.1:3589-12176 GCA_030532645.1 Neisseria sp.
GCGCGGATTTTCAGGATATTGTGCGTAGTCAGACCGTATTTCACGCAATGCAGTCCGCCCGAATTTTGCGCAATATTGCCGCCGATGGTGCAGGCCAGCTGGCTGGACGGATCGGGTGCGTAAAACAGGCCGTGCGGCGCGGCGGCTTCGGAAACGGCAAGATTACGGACACCTGCCTGCACCGTTGCCGTACGAGCGGCTTTGTCCACCGCCAAAATGCGGTTGAACGCGCCCATTGCCAGCACGATGCCGTCTGAAACCGGCATTGCCGAGCCAGTCAGCCCCGTTCCTGCGCCGCGTGCGACAACGGGAATCTTCAAGCGGTGGCAGGTTTGCATAATGCGGACGACTTCGGCTTCGGTTTTCGGTACGACTACCGCCAGCGGCAGTTGGCGGAAAGCGGCCAAGCCGTCGCATTCGTAAGGCGTGATTTCCGCCGCTTCGGTCAAAAGCCGCAAATCCGCCCATTCCCGGCGCAGTTCGGCCAATAATTGTTCCCGTTGCGCTACGCTTAACGGCGCACGTTCGTTCGCTTGCATGTGTTCTGCCCCGCAGTTTTCAGACGGCCTTAATCTTAACACAAACTAACGCGGCAACTTGAAAGGCCGTCTGAAAGCAAGGATAATCACGTCCATTCCGACCAACCCCGAAAAAAGGTAAAAAATATGGCTTCCCAACTGGCCAATGCTATCCGTTTCCTCTCTGCCGATGCAGTCCAAAAAGCCAACTCCGGCCACCCCGGTGCGCCGATGGGTATGGCCGATATGGCCGAAGTATTGTGGCGCGGTTTTCTCAACCACAATCCTGCCAATCCGAAATTCTACAACCGCGACCGTTTCATTCTTTCCAACGGCCACGCTTCGATGCTGATTTACAGCCTGCTGCATCTGACGGGCTACAATGTTTCCATCGATGATTTGAAAAACTTCCGCCAGTTCCACAGCAAAACGCCGGGCCACCCCGAATACGGCTACACCGACGGCGTGGAAACCACCACCGGCCCGCTCGGCCAAGGCATTGCCAATGCCGTGGGTATGGCTTTGGCGGAAAAAATCCTCGCCGAAGAATTCAACAAAGACGGCCTGAATATCGTTGACCACTACACTTACGTTTTCTTGGGCGACGGCTGCCTGATGGAAGGCGTGTCGCACGAAGCCGCTTCGCTGGCCGGTACGCTCGGCTTGGGCAAGCTGGTGGTTCTGTATGACGACAACAATATCTCCATCGACGGCAAAGTGGACGGCTGGTTTACCGAAAACATTCCCGAGCGTTTCGCCGCTTACGGCTGGCACGTTGTACCGAATGTGGACGGCCACAACGCCGAAGCGGTGCACGCCGCCATCGAAGCCGCACGTGCCGAAACCGGCAAACCGTCCATCATCTGCTGCAAAACCCTTATCGGCAAAGGTGCGGCCAATAAAGAAGGCAGCCACAAAACCCACGGCGCACCGTTGGGCGCGGACGAAATCGAAGCCACCCGCAAGCATTTGGGCTGGGAATACGGCGCGTTTGAAATCCCGCAAGAGATTTACGATGCGTGGAGCGCAGTAGAAAAAGGCGCGAAACTGGAAGCCGAATGGAATGCGCTGTTTGCCGAATACCAAGCGAAATTCCCGGCCGAAGCTGCCGAATTCGTGCGCCGTATGGAAGGCACGCTGCCGGAAAACTTCGATGCCCATATTCAGACGGCCTTGAAAGCCGTGTGCGAAAAAGGCGAGAAAATCGCTACGCGCAAAGCCAGCCAAAACAGCATCGAAGTGCTGGCGCAAGTGCTACCTGAACTGGTGGGCGGCTCGGCCGACCTGACTCCGTCCAACCTGACCGACTGGTCGAACAGCGTATCGATCAAACCGCACGAAGGCGGCAATTACGTGCATTACGGCGTGCGCGAATTCGGTATGGCCGCGATTATGAACGGTATGACGCTGCACGGCGGCATCAAGCCGTTCGGCGCAACTTTCTTGATGTTCAGCGAATATGCGCGCAACGCCCTGCGTATGGCTGCCCTGATGAAAATCAATCCGGTATTCGTGTTCACCCACGACTCCATCGGTCTGGGCGAAGACGGCCCGACACACCAGCCTGTCGAGCAAACCGCCACCCTGCGCCTGATTCCGAATATGGCCGTCTGGCGTCCGTGCGACACCGCCGAAAGCCTTGTTGCCTGGGCAGAAGCTGCCAAAGCCGCCGACCACCCGAGCAGCCTGATTTTCAGCCGCCAAAACCTGCCGTTCGTCGCTCGCAGCGAAGCGCAGCTGGACAACATCAAACGTGGCGGTTATGTGCTGCGTGAAAGCAGCAACGCACAAGCCGTGATTATCGCCACCGGCTCGGAAGTGGAGCTGGCTTTGAACGCGCAAGCCGCATTGGCCGAGCAAGGCATTGCCGTAAACGTGGTTTCAATGCCGTCCACCAATATCTTCGACAAACAAGATGCCGCCTATAAAGCCGCCGTCCTGCCCGAAGGCCTGCCGCGCATCGCCGTGGAAGCCGGCGTTACCGACGGCTGGTACAAATACGTCGGCCTGAACGGCGCCGTTATCGGCCTCGACCGCTTCGGCGAATCCGCACCGGCAGAAGTATTGTTCGAACATTTCGGCTTTACCGTTGAAAATGTCGTGAACACCGTGAAAAACGTATTGGCCTGATAGCCGGTCATAAAACAAGGCCGTCTGAAAATGGGAACTGCCCGTTTTCAGACGGCCTTTTTGCCGTTTATGCCAAGTGCTTACTGTGCATAGCGTTCAATCTGCTTCACCCGCTCCGAAGTCAGCGGATGGCTGCCCAGCAAATTGCTTCCGCCCTCTTCTTCTCCGCTTTGTTTGTCCAAACGCAGCAGGAAATCGGCCAAATACTGCGGCTTGATGCCCAAGCGCTGCAAGCTTTGAACGGCATACAAATCCGCTTCCAATTCAAAAGCCTGCGAATATTGCGCGGTGGCCAGCAGCACAGGCAGATTGTCCAATAAATCCGTACCGTCGCCGGTCAGCGTCAGCATCAACACGCCGACACCCAAGCCGCGCAATGCCTGCTGCAAGCTGTGCCGGTGCGCCAAATGGCCTTGCTCGTGCGCCAGAACCGCCAGAATTTCCTGATCGTTGGCGGCCAGTTTCACCAATTCGTCTGTCACCACGATGGTATTGTTGGGAATGGCAAACGCATTGGCTCCGATGTTTTTGCCTTCGCGGAACAATAATTTGGCCGGTTTGTCGGTTTTCAGACGGCCGTAAAGCGCGGCAATCTCCTGACGGCGGCGGTTGCTCAAACGGGTTTCGTCCGTCAGCTGCACCACCATTTCTTCCGCCTGCCTGCCGATGCCGTTCAAAGTGGTTTCCGGCAAGCTGTGCGCCGCATAATACGAAGCGGCCGGAATGCCCCAGCGGAAGGCGGCAAACACCGCCAGCACCATTATCAGCAGCGCAGCCGCAACCCATTTCCAACTGCGCTCCCAAAGGCCGACTTTTTTCAGCAGCGTTTTGTTTTTCAGCGGCAGCCATTCGGGTATCAGGCCGTCTGAAAAAACGATGCGCGCATCATCGGGCAGCTCCAAAGCAGGCGGTACGCTGCCGACTGCCGCCAGATATTCGGCATCGGACAAAGCATACACCGCCGTTTTGCCTTCGTAACACACGCGCAGCTGCCCGTTTGCCAGCGACAGCTGCGCCGGATAAGCGCGGTTGCTGCGCCCGTCAAAATAATCCGCCGCCGCAAACGGCTGCTTGTTTTCCGTTGTTTCCATACAGATTTACAGCGAAATATCGAAATCAAACACATCAGCGATTTCTTCGCCAAGCACATTCGGATCATCTTGCGCCGCATTGGCCAAGTCTGCCGGATTGTCGTTCAGCACAATGCTCATCGATTCGGCCTGATAACGATACAGGCGGACGGCCGCCCAAGGATGAAGCAAGCCCAAACTCAGCACCGTTGCGAGATAATTGACGAATTTAATCCAGGCATAACGGAAGGGTTCGAGCTCGGTGGAAATCAGGCTGTTGCCGACAGGCACTTTCCGCCAAGTTGCCCGAATCAGATAGCCTTGCGTCAGCGGAATGAAAAAGCCCAGCATCAAAGCATAAGCAGCCACGCCCAATACGGAAAACGCTGCCAGCGCCGCTTCGGAAATTTCCTCGCTTTCAAAAACGTTGACGCTGAAAACGGAAAACACAAGCACCATCAGCAAGCCTGCCATCATTGCGATAAAGTACGGCACAAGCACTGCACCGTAAAACTCACCCACGCTGCTTTCCATCTTCATTTTCAGACGGCCTGCCTGCAAATGGTTGATTTGGTAAGACTTAAACCAATACAAAGCCAGCGGATAAAGTAGGCCGAAGCTCAGCATAGTGGCCAGCGCGCATTTGAAAAACACCCAATAAGTGTGTTTCATCGTTGCCGAAAAATGGAAACGGGCATTGCCGTATTTGGTATTGCGCGCGCGAAAACGCATAGTCGAGCGCACCAGCCACGGCATCAGCAAAGCAATCAACCCCCACGCAATCAGCGCCATCAGCGGATCAAGTTCCGACAAAACGGAAAATGCGACAAACAAAACCAGCGCAATAATCCGGCCGATTAAGATGCGGCCGGGAATGCCGGTAAAATCAAAATGACGGCCGTCTAAATGCGTGTTGCCGTAGAAATAACGCAAGCGGCGCACTTTCGCCCAAGGCGCGTAAAACGACAAAGTCAGCACGCTCAACAGCAGATTCACAATCCAGATTTTGAAATATTCGCCGGCATTGCCGGTAAAACGCAAATGCTGCTTTTGCGGCCGGAAAACGGCATCAAGGCCGTCTGAAAACGGCGCATTATCCGCCGCCTGCTCAGGCTGCTGCGGCATTTCGGGAAAATGGTTCATCTTTTATCCTTTGCTCGAACAATGATAAAAACAGGAAAACGGCCCGGCTGTTCCCGTTCCGTTTTCCTGTTGTCGAATGGCTTAATGCTTGCCGGTCTGCTCGCGGTTCAGCAGGCGGCCCAATGGTTTCAAATCCACTGCGTGGCCTTGGCTGACA
This sequence comes from Neisseria sp., assembly GCA_030532645.1. Classification (GTDB taxonomy): domain Bacteria; phylum Pseudomonadota; class Gammaproteobacteria; order Burkholderiales; family Neisseriaceae; genus Neisseria. The sequence goes on from JAUNKU010000014.1 coordinate 8,608, forward strand.
ATCCATTTGTCTTCCACCCGCCAGATACCGGCTTCGTCTTCGATGCGGACATACCAGTGCTTGGCGGCAGGCAGCGGCTCGAAAGCGGCGGCAAACTCGGTTTTGTCGCCCGACTGCGGCGCCTGCCCGGCTTGCAGCGGTACGCTTTGGTCGTAGGCTTTTTTCGCCGGGTGCAGGAAAGTCAGCTTAATCGGAGCGGAGCGGTCGAAATCGCCGCTGACAAACACTTTCGCGGCATTATTGTCGGGGCTGACCAACACTTGTGCGTAGATATTGCGTTTAACGGCTTCTTGGTCGCGTTTCAAATCCAAATCAATGTGTTTGCCGTCTTTGTAATAATCGTCGCTCACCAAATCGGAATTGCTGGTTTTGGCGATGTAGAGCGTAGCAAAAGCGGCAATCACCACCAGTATCGGCCCCGACATCAGCAGCCAAGGCCAAGGCTCTTTATACCAAGGCTTGGATTGGGTTGTTTGTGTCACGTTTTATTCTCCAATAAACGAAGCGTTTTCTTTGATGGTACGGACTTTATCGCCGTCTGTCGCGCGGTAGCCGAATTCAAACTCAATCGGGTGGCTGCCTTTATCGGCGTATTCCGGAATGGTAGAAACCTGAACCGGTACGGTAACCGTTTCGCGCGCCGGTACGGTCAAGCCGTTTTCCGGCAGGCCGGTCAGCACGATTTCTTCAAAACCGCTGACTTTGGCGGTCAGCACCTGATCGCTTTCGCTGTTGTTGATAATCCGCAGATTATAGGCATTTTCCAGCCAGCCTTGCGAATTCTCGCGAACCATCACGCCGCGGTCTTTGATGATATCGACGTGCAGCGTATCGCGCACCGCCACACCGATAATCAAAGCAATCACTGCGGTAAACAGCACGGCTCCGTAGCCCAATACGCGCGGACGGAACAGGCGTTTTTTGATGTCTTTGTCTTCATATTCGTGCGCCAATGCGCTTTCGGTGGTGTAACGGATCAGGCCGCGCGGATAATTCATCTTATCCATAATTTCATCGCAGGCATCGATACAGGCGGCACAACCGATACATTCGTATTGCAGGCCGTCACGGATATCGATACCGGTCGGGCAGACCTGCACGCACATCGTACAGTTGATACAGTCGCCCAAATGCTCGGCTTTCGGATCGGCGTTTTTCTTACGCGCACCGCGCGGCTCGCCGCGTTCCGCATCATAGGAAATCACCAGCGTGTCTTTGTCGAACATCGCACTTTGGAAACGGGCATACGGACACATATGCAGGCACACCTGCTCGCGCATAATGTGCGCCATAAACCACGTCATAAAACCGTAAAACGCTGCGGCAAACAGTGCGCCGCCGCCGACATTGAAATCGGCAAACAAGTTCGGTACAAACTCGCGAATCGGCGTAAACCAACCGGCAAAGGTAATACCCGTCCACGCAGATACAGCAAACACCAAGAAATATTTGGTGGCCTTGATGCGGATTTTGCGCGCATTCCAAGGCTCTTTATCCAGCTTCAAACGCTTGTTGCGGTCGCCTTCGACAAAATGGTCGATCCACAGCATAATTTCCGTGTAAACCGTTTGCGGGCAGGCATAACCGCACCACAAACGCCCTGCGATGGTTGTCCACCAAAACAGGCCGAAAGCGGCAATCATCAGAATCAGCGCCAGATAAATCAAATCGCCCATACCGAGCGACAGCCCGAAAATATAAAAATGACGCTCGGGAATATCAAACAGCACAGCCTGACGGCCGCCCCAGTTGAACCACGGAATAATGTAAAACACAAACTGCGTGGCCAAAATCGCCAGCACGCGCAGATTGGCAAAGCGGCCTTTGGCCGATTTCGGGTGGATACGTTTGCTGCTTTTATAAAGGGTTACCACCTGCTCTTGCGGCTTGGCGGCTTTTTTTTGTTCGTCCGACATAGCGATGTTCCTTATAGAATCCGCCGTTTCCTGCACACGCAGCGGCGGTATTTTTGTGGCGGCAATTATACACGCGCTTCGGCCTGTCTATTGGAATTAAATCAAATAAATATAAAAAGGCCGTCTGAAAAACGGAGGTTTGGCACAGCCGGCACACTTTGTTTTTCAGACGGCCTTGCTGTCTTATTCTTCTCCGTCTTCCCTGCTTTTCGGCGGCACTTTGCCGCGCCGCTCGGCTTTACGCTGTTCGCGGGCAGCTTTCAATGCGGCCTCGTTTTTCTGCGCCTGTTTCAGCCAAGCTTCCCACTGGTTGGGCGTTTCCAGCGTAATACGGCCGATTTGGCCGTCGCGGAAGTCGGTCAGTGCGACTTCGGCGGCTTTTTGATAGTTGATACGGCCGCCGCCGAGCAATGCGCCGCGTTTGCGGCCGATCCATTCCAGCCATTCTTCGTCTCGCCAGTGGCTGCTGTCGTTTTTATCGGCCTGATAACGCTCCTGCAACAGCGGCAGATAATGGCGGCGCAGGTAATCCAGCAATTCCAGAGCCACTACTTCTTCGTCCAAAGCATTGCGGCCGACCGCGCCGCTGGCGGCCAAGTTGTAACCGCTCTCTTCTACGATAATCTTCGGCCACAACATACCCGGCGTGTCGTACAGCCAAAAATCATCGGCCAGAAACAGGCGCTGCTCGGTTTTGGTAATGCCCGGTTCGTTGCCGGTTTTGGCGGATTTTTTGCCGATCATTCCGTTAATCAGCGTGGATTTGCCGACATTGGGAATGCCGCAAATCAGCACGCGCAGCGGTTTGTCCAAGCCTTTCCGGTTCGGCACCAGCTCGCGGCAGGCTTTAACGATTTTCTGCACGGCTCCGCGCTCGGAAGCGTCCAAAGCAATGGCATTGGTATTCGGGCGGCTTTGGAAAGCGGCCAGCCACAAAGCGGTACGCTCCGGATCGGCCAAATCTTGTTTGTTGAGGATTTTCAGTTTGGGCTTGTCGGCAGAAAGTTTGGCCAGCAAAGGATTTTCGCTGGAAGCCGGCAGGCGTGCGTCCAGCACTTCGATAACCATATCCACGCTTTTCAGCCGCTCGATAATGGCTTTCTTAGCCTTGTGCATATGGCCGGGATACCATTGGATTGCCATAGTGATAGATTTCTTTTTAAACAGGTTTGACGGATTTCAGCTTCTCGGCAAGTCGGTTTGACTTCATTCAAACATTAAACGGAAAAGCAGGCGGTTTCAGACGGCCTTGCAAGCGGCAGGCCGTCTGAAAAATGATGTTTTTTAACTTGGAACGGATTACGTTTCGGCCAACTGCCTGTGCTGCACCAAAACGTCCCAGCGTTCGCGCAAACGCGCGGCCAGCTGTTCGCACACATAAACGGAACGGTGCTGGCCGCCGGTGCAGCCGACGGCTACGGTAACATAACTGCGGCTTTCCTGCTCCATACGCGGCAGCCAGCGCAACAGGAAAGTTTCAATATCTGCAATCATTTCGCCGACTTCGGGCTTACCGGCCAGATAATCCTGAATCTGCTTGTCGCGGCCGTTGAACGGGCGCAGTTCCGGATCATAATACGGATTGGGCAGGCTGCGCATATCGAACATAAAATCGGCATTGCTCGGCGCGCCGTATTTGAAACCGAAAGACTC
>JAUNKU010000014.1:12276-20225 GCA_030532645.1 Neisseria sp.
GCTTCGAGAAACAGCGCTTCCACCTGATGGCCGTTTTCCCGCAGCAAAGCCATTTGCTCACGCGCCTGAGCTGTATCCACACGGGAGCGGATGTCCACGCTGACGGCCAGATTCGCCACTTTGCCGCCTTTGATGTGGTGCAGCACCAAATCGGGCAGCAACTCCAAAGGCATATTGTCCACGCAGTAGAAACCGGCATCCTCCAGCGATTTGAGTGCAACAGACTTGCCCGAGCCGGACAAGCCGCTAATCAGTATGATTTTCATAGTCTTCGTCATCGCGCATCATACTTTGATGGCGTTCGAGAAATTCTTTGGTACTGTTTTTGCCGCGCAGCTGCAAGATGTAGTTGCGCACAGCGGCTTCCACCAAAACGGATAAGTTGCGCCCCACCGCCACCGGCAACGTTACCGAAGGAATGTTTACATTCAAAATGGTTTCGGTTTCCGTACGCACGCTCAGGCGGTCGAGCTGTTTCATATAATCGTCATCGGCCGGTACAAGGCTGATAATCAGCTGCAAACGTTTTTTCGGCCGAATCGCCGTTTCACCGAACATATCGCGGATATTCAGCACGCCTAAGCCGCGTACTTCCAAAAAGTCGCGCAGCATTGCCGGACAACGGCCTTCCAGCATTTCCGGCCCTGTGCGGTGCAGCTCCACCGCATCGTCGGCAATCAGGCCGTGGCCGCGCGAAATCAGCTCCAAAGCCAGCTCGCTTTTACCCAAACCGGACTGGCCGACAATCAGCACGCCGATTTCGTACACATCGAGAAATACGCCGTGCTTCACCGTGGAAACCGCCAGCACACGTTGCAGATAAATCCGCAAAACGTCCATCAGATGCGGGCTTTCCTGCTTGGAAGTCAAAAGCGGAATATTGCGCGTGTGGCAGTAATCGCGCAAAACAGACGGCACGGGCAGGCCGTTGGCCATCACCACCACCGCCATTTCCAAATCAAAAAGCGCGGCAAATTCGCCCGCGCGCCCTTCCGCTTCCAAACGGTTCAGATATTCCGCTTCGGCCACGCCGAGCACCTGCACCTGATTGGGGTGGATAAAATTCAAATGGCCGACCAGCGCCAAAACGGGCTTGTCGGCCTCCACACCGATGCGGTTGTCCGCACCGGCCGTTCCTGCCGCCCAAGCCAGTTGCAGCTTGTGCTGGTTGTCCTGATACAGGCGGCGTACCGAAATAGTGGGCATATTTATTGTTCCGTCAGAATACGGTGCGCCTCTTCCGGCGTTTGCGCGGCCATCAGCGCCTCGCGCACGCTTTTGGCGGAAAACTTGCCGGCCAGCTGCGACAATACTTCCAGATGTTCGCCGCAGGCATTTTCCGGCACCAGCAAAGCCACTGCCAGCGAAACGGGTTTGCCGTCGGGCGCATCGAAAGGAATCGGCTCTTTGGTACGCACAAACACGCCGACGGCTTCTTTAACCGAAGCGTGGCGGCCGTGCGGAATGGCTACGCCCTGCCCCAAACCGGTAGAACCGAGTTTTTCGCGGGCAAACAGGCAGTCGAATACATCGGCGCGGGACAGGCCGTCTTCCGTTTCCAGCAGTTTGCCGATTTCTTCAAACAGGCGTTTCTTGCTGGCAACGTCTAAATCCAATACGCAGTGCGACACGGGCAGAATGCTGCCGATTAAGCTCATAGGAAACTCTAAGAAAAGTAAATTTAAAGGCGGATTTTACCCACTGTTAAAAGCAATCTCAATGTTTGCCAAACGTTTTTTGCTTTACTTGATTTAACTGAATGATTCATTTGAAGTTTTCAAGGCCGTCTGAAAAAACGGAGCAAAGCGCCGCTCCGTTTTCAGACGGCCTCCTCTTGCCTTTCCGCCGCGCAAAGGGTATTTTTACGTTTTTTAACCGTCATCACGCAGGCGGCGTTGAACACGCTGCGGCACAGCAAAAGAAAAGAGAAGCAGAATGAGCAAAAGAGAAGTTCCGGCCGTATTCGGCAGCGTATTTCACGGCGAAATGCCAGTTTTGGCGTTTAACAACGGCGCTTGGCAGCCGACCCGCTGGCAGTCTTCGGAAGAAATTTCACTGGCCGCCGGTGCCCACTGTCTGCACTACGGCAGCGAATGCTTCGAAGGCTTGAAAGCCTTCCGCCAGGCCGACGGCAGTATCGTGCTGTTCCGTCCGGAAGCCAATATCGCACGGATGCAGCAAAGCGCGCGCCTGCTGAATCTGCCCATTCCGGAAAAAGAAGCATTTTTGGCCGCATTGATCGAACTGGTTGCCCGTGCCGCCGATGAAATTCCCGATGCACCAGCCTCACTCTACCTCCGCCCGACCTTAATCGGCACCGATCCCGTTATCGGCAAAGCCGGCCAGCCTTCGGAAACCGCGTTGCTGTACATTCTCGCTTCTCCGGTCGGCGACTATTTCAAAGCAGGCGCGCCGATGAAACTGCTGGTGGAAACCGAAAATATGCGCTGTGCGCCGCATATGGGCCGCGTAAAATGCGGCGGCAACTACGCTTCCGCCCTGCCTTGGGTGTTGAAAGCCAAAGAAGAACACGGCGCACACCAAGTTTTGTTCTGTCCGAACGGCGACGTTCAGGAAACCGGCGCGTCCAACTTCGCGCTGATTAAAGGCAACGAAATCATTACCAAACCGCTCACCAGCGAATTCCTGCACGGCATCACGCGCGACAGCGTGCTGACCGTTGCCCGCGATTTGGGCTACACCGTTACCGAACGCAATTTCACTGTGGACGAGCTGAAAACTGCCGTCGAAGAAGGCGCGGAAGCCATTCTGACCGGCACAGCCGCTGTGATTTCGCCGGTAACTTCCTTCGTTATCGGCGGCGAAGAAATCGCGGTGCAAAGCCAAGAACGCGGCAACGCTATCCGCAAAGCGGTTACCGATATCCAATACGGCCTCGCCGAAGACCGCTACAACTGGTTGGTCAAAATCAAATAAACCCGATAAAATCAGCCGTTTTCCAGCGGCTGATTTTTGTTTGGCTTTTTCAGACGGCATCAAGGACGGGCAAGCAAACCGCTCGGGCCGTCTGAACAGCTTACCGTACCGACCTCATCAGGAGATTTTATGCACACTTCGCTTCTGCCCTTTTTCGGCATCGTCCGCGTCAGCGGCGATGACCGTGCCGCCTTTCTGCACGGCCAACTGTCCAACCACATCGAAAATCTCGCCGCAGGCGAAGCAGGCTATGCCACTTACAACACGCCCAAAGGCCGCGTGTTGGCCGATATGCTGGTGATTGCCCGCGAAGACGATTTGCTGCTGGTGATGGCTCGCGATTTGCTGGAAAACACCGTCAAACGCCTGCGGATGTTTGTGCTGCGCGCCAAAGTGCAGTTTGAAATTTTGGAAAACTGGGGCGCGGCCGCCGAGCTGCCAGACGAGCTGGCTGCCGCACCGGCCACTGAACCGGCACACACCTTCCCCTACACCTTTTCAGACGGCCTGATCCGCCTGCCGCTGCCGCACGGCGGCGTACTGCTGGTCGGTGAAACCGACCAACTGCCGCCTTTTAACGAAGTCGCCGCACAAGCGTGGCAGCAGCACGAAATCGAAAGCGGCTACCCGTGGATTTGCACCGCCACCACCGAAACCGCCGTTGCCCAAATGCTGAACCAGCACATTATCGGCGGTGTACACTTCAAAAAAGGCTGCTATCCCGGCCAAGAAATCATCGCCCGCGCCCAATACCGCGGCCAAGTCAAACGCGGCCTCGCCCTGCTCGCTTCGGCAGCACAAACCGCCGCCGGTACAGAGCTGAAAACCGCCGACGGTGCAGAAGCCGGCCTTGTTTTGAACAGTGCTCCGAGCGCAGACGGCAGCCGAACCCTCAGCCTCGCCGTTATCAAACACGCCGCCGCCGAAGCGGAAATTTCTGATGCAAACGGCAACCGCTTCGATGTTTTGCAAACTTTTTTTCCGCAAAACGCCGAATAAGGCCGTCTGAAAAGCCGAAAGAATATCCGCCGGACGGTATCATCGTTCTTGCATCACGACAAACCTGCGGAAACAATACTGAAAATGCCAAAATGCCTGTTTACCAACAGGCATTTCCGTTTCATAAAGCAAACAAAGGCCGTCTGAAAAACACCCTGCTTTTCAGACGGCCTTTATTGCAAAAAAATCTTACTTCGTCAGCAAATTCAACGCTTCCTGATATTTTTCCACTGTTTTCTCAATCACATCAGCCGGAACACGCGGCGCCGGTGCTTGCTTGTTCCAACCGCTGGCTTCCAGCCAGTCGCGGATAAACTGTTTGTCGAACGACGGCGGATTGGTGCCGACTTGATATTGATCGGCAGGCCAAAAACGGCTGGAATCGGGGGTCAGCACTTCGTCCATCAAAGTCAGCGTACCGTTTTCGTCCAAACCGAATTCAAATTTGGTGTCGCAGATAATGATACCGCGCTCGCGGGCAAATTCGGCCGCTTCGGTATAAAGCTGAATGGTTTTGGCGCGGACTTCGGCAGCCAGCTCTTTGCCGATAATGCGCTCGCACTCTTCGTAGCTGATATTTTCATCGTGATCGCCCACTTCGGCTTTGGTGGACGGCGTGAAAATCACTTCCGGCAGCTTGGCCGCTTCCTGCAAACCTTCCGGCAAGGCAATACCGCAAACCGCGCCGGTTTTCTGATAATCCTTCCAGCCGCTGCCCGCCAAATAGCCGCGCACAATGGCTTCCACTTTCACCGGCGTCAGTTTTTTCGCCACCACAGCGCGTTTTTCCAAAGCACGCGCCTCGTTTTCAGGCAATACGTCAAACACGGTATCGCCGGTAAAATGATTCGGCATAATGTGCGCCAGCTTGCCGAACCAGAAATTGGAAATCTGCGTCAGAATTTCGCCCTTGCCGGGAATCGGGTCGTCCAAAATCACATCAAAAGCCGACAAGCGGTCGGAGGCAACCATCAGCATACGCCGATCGTCGATTTCGTACAGGTCGCGGACTTTGCCGGAATAGATTTTTTTCAAGCTGATGTCTGACATTTTTCGATTGTCCTGAATGCGGTGGAAAAGGCGTTATTGTACTCCAAATCCGGATAATTTTTGACAGATTGTTTACACTTTCAAGCCGCCGAACCTGACTAAAAAGCGGTTTTCAGACGGCCTCCGGCGGTAAAACCAGCATTTCCATCTCTGCACGGCCGTCTGAAAATACGTTCAAACAACCGCCCTGCCCGTTTTTCCAATCGGGCAGCACCCAGCGCGTTACCGTCCGGCCGTCAAAGTAATGGCGGTGGCAGTTCGGGCGGTGGGTGTGGCCGTGTATCAAGAGTTCGGTATGCGGAAAGCGGCGCAAGGCGGTTTGAATGCCTTGTTCGGTAACATCGGAAATGCTGCTCATTCCTTCTTCAGCCTTACGGCGGCGGCTGGCGGCACGGAGTTTGGCGGCAATTTGGCGGCGCTTGGCCAAGGGCAGCGCCAGCAGCAGTTTTTTGACAAAAAAGTTGCGGATAATCCGGCGGTAGCGTTGATAACGGCGGTCTTCCGTACACATTTCATCGCCGTGCGTCAGCAGGATTTTCCGGCCGTACAGCGTTATTCCGCTTTGTTCGGGCAACAGCTGCACGCCGCTTGCTTGTGCAAACTGCCGGCCGACCAAAAAATCGCGGTTGCCGCACACAAAATACGCAGGCGTGTGCAGACAAAAGGTTTTCAGACGGCCGGTTAATGCTTGTGCGGCTTCATCTGCGGCATCGTCTCCCACCCAAGCATCGAACAAATCGCCCAATATATAAAGCGCATCAATGCTGCCCTGCCATTCGTTCAGGCAACGAGCAAACAGTGCATTCAAATCGGGCGTATCGGGCGACAGATGCAGATCAGAGATAAAAACGGTACGGCGCACGGCTTATCCGAATAAGGTTTCGTATTGTTCGGGTTTGAAACCGCTGTATGCCTTGCCGTCTTTGACCAGCACGGGGCGTTTGATCAGGCTCGGACGCTCGGCCATCAAGCGGATTGCGCCGTTGCGGTCTGCCGCCTGCGCCTGCTCGGCTTCGCTGAGTGCGCGCCACGTTGTACCGCGTTTGTTCAGCAGGGTTTCCAGCGGAATATCGGCCAGCCAGCTATCCAGCTGCTCGGGCGTAGGGGCGCTGGTTTTGAAGTTTTGAAATTCAAACGTTACGCCCTTCTCGTCCAACCAAGCACGCGCTTTTTTTACCGTATCGCAATTCGGAATACCGTATAAAAAAATCATTTTTCTATCCTTAATGAAGCGTTGAGATGCGGTGTATTGTAGCAAAAGCCGCCTTGCTCGGATACGGCGGAAGAAATGCCCGGCAAGGCCGTCTGAAAAAGCGGCAATTCGCGCGCGCACGCTCTGCGGAACAAGACAAATCAGGTAAACAATGCTATGCTTGCAGGCTTAACCTTATCTTGTTTTCGATGACAAAATGAAGAAAAAATTCTTTGCGGCAAGCGCCGTAAGCGCCGCCGCTGCGGCCGCCGTCCTCTTGGCCGCACCTTATTATCTCGGCGGCAAAGCCGAAGAAGTGCTGAACGAGCAACACGCGCTGTTGAAAGAAAGCAGCTTGGTCAGCATTGAATCGCGCCAATACGAGCGCGGCTGGTTCTCCTCCACCGAAACCACCGTGCTGCGCTTTAACCCTGCTCTGCTGAACAACGCGCAGCGCTTCTTGCCGGACAATATCAAAACCGTATTAAAAGAGCCGGTTACGGTTGTCAACCACATCAGCCACGGCCCTTTGGCCGACTTCGTGCCTGCCGCAGCAAAAGTACGCAGCGAGTTCCGCTATCAGCCGGAAACCGAAAAAGTATTGCAGCGTTTCTTCGGCAGCCAAGCGCCTTTGGAATTGAGCAATACCATTTCCTTCGACGGCTCGGGCAAGCTGGATTTCGCCGTTCCCGCCTTTAAATATCAAGAACTTTCCGGCATTGAAATCAACTGGCAGGGCTTGAACGGACAAACGGCTTACGGCCGCGGCTGGGCGGAATACAAACACAATTACGCCGCTCCTGCCCTGCACGTCAAGCTGGCCGACAAAGGCAATATCAGTGCCGAAAACATCAGCTTTGCCGGCGATACCAAAAACGGTACGCAAAACATCGCTTTGGGCAGCAGCCAAACGCGTGTCGGCAAATTCTCGCTGCAATGGAAAGAAGGCATCGATTACAACTTCAAGCTGAATGAACTGGTGCAGCTGGTAACCGATTTGCAGATCGGCGCGTTTATCAATCCGACCGGTACCGTGCCGCCGTCTGAAATCAGCGTAGAAAACCTGAAATTCGACACCAAAGTAGGCGAAAGCGGCGAATGGATCAACAGCGAAGGCCGCTTCGGTTTCGACAAACTGGCCTACGGCAAAGACGTTTACGGCCCGCTAGATATTGATGTCGCCGCCGAGCATCTCGATGCCGCCGGTTTGAATGCGCTGAAACAGAAAATGGCGGAAATTTCGTCCAAAGAAATGAGCGAAACCGAAATTCAGGACGCGCTGCTCCATACTGCGAAAAACGAAGCCGTTTCCCTGTTTACCAGCAATCCGCAAATCCATATCCGCCGCTTTGATTTCACAATGCCGCAAGGCAAAGTGCACGCAGACGGCACGCTGGCCTTTAACGGCCTGCAAGCGGCCGATTTGAACGACATCGGCAAAATGTTGAAGAAAACCGATGCTGCGCTGAATCTGAACGTACCGCAGAAACTGCTGGAATCGCTGGCATTAAGCCAAGCCCGCAGCATTTTCACAGTCAACGCCGAAGATGAAGCCGCAGGCGAAGCCAGCATCGACGACATCAACGAAACCCTGCGCCTGATGGTGGACAGCACGGTGAAATCGATGCAAGGTCAAGGCTATCTCACTTTGGACAACGGCGACATTGCCACGCGCATCGAAGTGAAACAAGGCGAATTGAAGCTCAACGGCAAAGTGTTCGAACAAGAACCCGAGCCGGAATTTACCGATGCCGATTTTGCTGCGGAAGAA
>JAUNKU010000182.1 GCA_030532645.1 Neisseria sp.
CATACACGCTCAATACCGCCAGCAGGGAATCCACGCGGTCGAACACGCCGCCGTGTCCCGGCAAGAGATTGCTGCTGTCTTTCACACCTGCCGCACGTTTGAACCAGCTTTCCAGCAAATCGCCGCCGATGCTGACCGCCGTTAAAACAATGCCGACAATCATCGTAGCAAACCAAGAAGCGTCAAAGCCCAGCCAGCCTGCGGCGCGGACGAATGTTAAATACACCAGCACGCACAACGTACCGCCGACAGCACCTTCCCACGTTTTTCCGGGGCTGATGGCCGGTGCGATTTTGCGTTTGCCGAACGCCTTGCCGCAGAAATACGCGCCGATATCGGCCACCCACACCAAGCCCATCACCGCCAGCAGCGATAACGCGCCTTGTCCGCGCAGTTCGACCAATGCAAACCAAAACGGCACAGCCAGCAGCCAGCCCGTTACCAGCGCACGCATTCCGCCGCCGAGCGTCCATTTGTTTTTCAGCCACAAAGGCATTACGGCAAACCAGAATACCAGCACCGCCAGCCAAGCAATGCCCGGCAACTGCCAGCCGCCGGCCGCCGCCAGCAGGAAAAACACCGCCGTTCCGGCCAGATAAGGCGTATGCCGAGCCTCGCGCAAATCGGTCATTTTGACGTATTCCTGCAAGGTAACGAGCGCAATCAGCGCGGCGAACACCGCCCACAAGCCCGAAGAAGCCCAAAACAGCATACCGAGCATAATCGGCAGCAGGATCAAAGCGGTAATAATGCGTTGTTTCAACATTGTTTTTCCAAATTCAAATTACAGTGCTTTTAAAACTCTCGTTATGCCCGGGCTTAACCCGAACATCTCTCTGGCGGCACGTCAAACCAATCGGGGAGATACTCGGGTCAAGCCCGAGTATGACGGAAAATTGAGCCTTGCTTCTTGATGCAGAACATTTTTCCGACCGCCTGCCAACTTTGTCTGCGCTGCACTTTTTCTACACAGAAACTGCGCTTCGCGCCGCTTTAACTTCGTTGAAGCTTCATTTTCAGACGGCCTCAACGGTTTTTCAAGGCCGCTGCTGCTCTTCCGGAAGCTGTTCGGACGTGCGCCCGAAGCGGCGTTCGCGATTTTGGAAAGAAGCGACGGCTTTGTCGAACTCGGTTTTGTCGAAGTCCGGCCACAGCGTTTCCGTGAAATAAAGTTCGGCATAAGCAAGCTGCCAGAGCAGAAAATTGCTGATGCGTACTTCGCCGCCGGTACGGATAAACAAATCCGGCTCGGGCGCGTCGCCCAGCATCAATTCAGCCTGAATATCGGCCTCGCTAATCTCGGTTTTGCCCTGCGCGGTCAGTTTGTTTACTGCTTGCAGAATGTCCCAGCGGCCGCCGTAATCGGCAGCAATGGCGAGCGTTAAGCCGGTATTTTGCGCGGTCAGCGCTTCGGCGGCTTCGATGCCGCGCACGATTTCGGGCGCAAAACGGCTGCGGTCGCCGATCACGCGCAAGCGCATATTGTTTTCGTGCAGGCGTTTCACCTGCTTTTGCAAGGCCTGCATAAACAGGCTCATCAGGAAGCTGACTTCGTCTTCGGGGCGGCGCCAGTTTTCGGTGGAAAAAGCAAATACGGTCAGATACTGCACTCCGAGCTCCGAGCAACGGGCGGCCAGTTTTTCCAGCGCATCAAGGCCGCGCTTGTGCCCCATTACGCGCGGCAGAAAACGCTTTTTCGCCCAGCGGCCGTTGCCGTCCATAATCACGGCAACGTGGCGCGGAATTTGTGTGTATTCCAAAACGGTTTGCGTACTGCTTTTCATATTTTTAAATATTTTCGGGAAAAATCGGGCGTTTCAGTGTGTTTCCGTTTTCAGACGGCACGGGATTACCGAAAAGGCCGTCTGAAAAACTCGGCTTTCTGCAAAGCTGAAACCCAGCTTCAACGGCAGCCGTCAGACAAAGTGCATCTGTGTAGCGGAAGGCTGCCCCAAAAGGAAAACCGCACACTGCATACGGCAAAACGCGGCAGGGCTGCCCGAGCCTTGCCG
>JAUNKU010000183.1 GCA_030532645.1 Neisseria sp.
GCCTGATGCTGTGTGCAACGCTGACGGGCATCGCCTTGCTGTGGCTCTGCTCGCGCAAAATGTGGACGGAGAAACAGAAGGCCGTCTGAAAAAAACGAACAGCCGTCATACTCGGGCTTGACCCGAGTATCTCCTCCGTCGGATTGAACGGAGCGGGGAAGCAAAGCGGTAAAACGCCTGAATGATGTGTGTCATTTGGGCATTTGTTTTTTGGATGCTTTGATGTGTATCGTCAAATATTGCAGGGAGATAGGCGGGGGAGATGCTCGGGTCAAGCCCGAGCATGACGGGGAGTGTGTGGTTTGGATGGAGTAGAAGGGCAACAAACAATGTGAGCGAAGATTGGGTTTGTGCTGCGCTTCCATCTGTTGCTTGAAAATACTAACGTCATACTCGGGCTTGACCCGAGTATCTCCGCCGTTGGATTGAACGGAGTGGAGACGAAGCGGTAAAACGCCCGAATGATGTGTGTCATTCGGGCGTTTGGTTTTTTGGAAGCTACGGCTGGCGTTTTCAGACGGCCTTATTTGGTCAGTTTCTTCCAGTCCAAGCCTTTCAGCGAGGGCATTTGCCGGGTTTGGCCGTTGCCCAAATCGATGGCGGTCAGGCTGCCGCCCCACAGTGCGCCGGTGTCGAGGCCGATCACGCCTTTGTCGTTGTAATAGCCGAGTGCCGACCAGTGGCCGAAAACAATGGTATGGCCTTCGTGCTGGCGTTCGGGCGAGTCAAACCAAGCGTGCAGTTCGGGCGGCATTTCGGCAAGCGTACTTTTGAAATCGTAATCCAAAGAATTATCGGCATTCAGCGCACGCATACGGGTGAAGACGTTCGTTATCAGGCGCAGGCGTTCTTCGCCGCTGAGTATGTGCGACCAAGCAGCCGGTTTGTTGCCGTACATTGCGGAAAAATAGGCCTGAGGATGATTGTGCAGGGCGTCTTCCACTTCGGCGGCCAGCGAATCGGCCAAATCGATGCTCCATTGCGGCAGCAGGCCGGCGTGTACCAATACTTTGTCTTCTTGCTGCCGCATCAGAGGTTGGGCGCGCAGCCAGTCGCGCATTTTGGCGGCTTGCGGATGGTTGAGAATGTCGGAGAGCGTGTCGCCGCGTTTTTGTTTGCCGAAGCCGTAAAACAGGGCGAGCAGGTGCAGATCGTGGTTGCCCAGAACGATTTGTACACTGTTTTCGTGCCGCATACAGAATTCGAGGCATTCGAGCGATTTGGGGCCGCGGTTGACAATGTCGCCGGTCAGCCAGAGGGTATCGCGGCCGTGTTCGAAGCCGATGAGTTTGAGCAGGGCGGTGAGTTCGTGATAGCAGCCTTGCAGGTCGCCGATTGCGTAATGCGCCATAATGTGTCCGTGTGTGATAAAAGGCCGTCTGAAAAAAGCGGTATGGTTGTTTGCCGTGCCGTATTTTCAGACGGCCTGTATTGTATAGCAAAAGCCGCCGTTTTTTTATCTGCGCGTTTGTCTGCGCGGCAGGGAAATCAGGTGTTTTCAGACGGCCTGTAATAAAAAACTGCCGCATTGCTGCGGCAGTCGGTATCCGGCTTAACAGATTAAGCGGCGAAACGGCGGGCAACTTCGTCCCAATTTACGATTTCCCAGAAGCCTTTCAGGTAGTTCGGGCGGCTGTTGCGGTAATCGATGTAGTAGGCGTGTTCCCATACGTCGCAAGTCAGCAAAGCGGTGTTGTCGGTGGTCAGCGGAGTGGCGGCGTTGGAAGTGGATACCAAATCCAGTTCGCCCTCAGGGGTTTTTACCAACCAAGCCCAGCCTGAGCCGAATGTGCCGGCGGCAACGGCGTTGAATGCTTCTTGGAAGGCTTCGAAGCTGCCCCATTTGGCATTGATTTTGTCGGCCAACTCGCCGCTCGGTTTGCCTTGGCCGTTAGGCGTCAGACCGAGCCAGTAGAAAGTGTGGTTCCAAGTTTGCGCTGCGTTGTTGAATACGCCGCCGGAAGATTTTTTC
>JAUNKU010000015.1:0-10415 GCA_030532645.1 Neisseria sp.
ACGGACTGTTAATCCGCAGGTCCCTGGTTCGAGCCCAGGTCGGGGAGCCAAATTTAAAAGCCCTGAACATCAGTTCAGGGCTTTTTGCCGTCTGCCTGCCGAAAAGCAAGGCAAAATATGGCATAATAACGGGTTTTCAACGGCGCATTGCCGTTGCCGAGATTCGAGCGTCCGCCAGCAGCGGCCGCTGTCCCGATTTTTTGCAATGCCGCGGTGCATTGCCTGATGATTCAGCCAAACCTTATTGTTCAGACGGCCTTGCGCCGTCTTTCGGAGAGATATTGTGAATCCCTTTTCATCACTCGGGCTGGGGCAGGAAATCGTGTCTGCCCTCAGCGAGCAAGGTTACGAGCAGCCTACGCCGATTCAGGCGGCGGCGATTCCCAAAGCCTTGGCCGGACACGATTTGCTGGCCGCAGCCCAAACGGGGACGGGTAAAACCGCCGCCTTTATGCTGCCCAGCTTGGAACGTTTGAAACGCTTCGCTACTACTTCCACCTCGCCTGCGATGCACCCTGTGCGTATGCTGGTGCTGACACCGACGCGCGAGCTGGCCGACCAAATCGATCAAAACGTGCAGGGCTACATCAAAAACCTGCCGTTGCGCCATACCGTGCTGTTCGGCGGCGTAGATATGAAAAAACAGACCGCCGATTTGCGTGCCGGTTGCGAAATTGTTGTGGCCACAGTCGGCCGTCTGCTCGACCACATCAAGCAGAAAAATATCAGCCTGAACAAAGTGGAAATCGTGGTACTGGACGAAGCCGACCGTATGCTGGATATGGGCTTTATCGACGACATCCGCGCGATTATGCAGATGCTGCCGAAACAGCGCCAAACCCTGCTGTTTTCCGCTACGTTTGCCGAGCCGATTCGGAAACTGGCGCGCGATTTTATGCACAGCCCCGAGCAGGTGGAAGTGGCGGCGAAAAATGCCGCCAATGCCAATGTCGAGCAGCACATTATCGCGGTGGACGCGCACAAAAAACGCCATTTGTTGGAGCGTTTGATTGTCGATTTGAATATGAACCAAGTGATTGTGTTCTGCAAAACCAAGCAGAGCGTGGATCAGGTGAACCGCGATTTGCAGCGGCGCGGCGTATCGGCGCAGGCGATTCACGGCGACAAATCGCAGCAAACCCGTTTGGAAACGCTCAATGCCTTCAAAGAAGGCCGCGTGCGCGTATTGGTGGCAACCGATGTGGCCGCGCGCGGTTTGGATATTGCCGAACTGCCGTTTGTCATCAACTACGAGTTGCCGACCCAAGCCGAAGATTATGTCCACCGCATCGGCCGTACCGGCCGCGCAGGAGCGGACGGCGTGGCGATTTCGATGATGGACGAGACCGAGCAGAAAATGTTTGAAGCCATCAAAGAATTGATTGGCAGCCAACTGGCGGTCGAGCGTATCGAAGGCTTTGAACCGCGCTGGTGGGCGGACGGCGAAGCTGCACCGGAAACCGAGCGCCACAACCGTTACGAACGTAGCGAAAACAAAGGGCGCGAACGCGGTGAGCGAAGCGAGCGCAGCACCAAACCGGCCGCGCAAACCCGCCGCCGTTCAGACGACAGCCGCAGCGAGCGCAACGAAGTCAAAGATGCCGGCCAGTCGTGCGCGAAAATCGCCGGTCGAAGCCGCCGTCGTCGAGGCGAACGCCAGAAATGCGCGTTGGTTCAAGCGAACTACGGTGCAGTGCGCGGTTGAGGTTGAGCGTAGATATTGAAAAGGCCGTCTGAAAAACGGGTTTGTGTGTCAAGCAGAAACCGGCGTTTTTCAGACGGCCTTTTTGGTTTGTGACGGTATTTAGAGTGGATTGGAGCGTATTTGCGGATTTGAGATGGAAGTTGGCATTTTACCCTCTCCTCCGCCCTCTCCCTTAAAGGGAGAGGGGGTACGTTGCAGCTTTGTTTCATCATTTCCGTGTATTTGACGTGAAATGTTTGGTGAGATTTAAGTATGACAGTGCTTCTACGCAGATATAAACAGCCGAGATATAAGAAGTAAAGTTTGAACAAACATCTTTCCTCTCCTTTTAAGGGAGAGGGCGGAGGAGAGGGTAAAATGCCGAATATTTCCTTACCATAACCGAAGCAAACACGAATATAACAAGGCCGTCTGAAAACGGCGGGAAGCCGGAGCTTCCTGTTTTCAGACGGCCTTTTGGCGTGCTGCTTAATGCTTTACAGCAGGAACAGCGCGGCGACAATCGCGGAAATCACGCCGTAGATAAACATCGGGATACAGGTGCGTTTGATAATCGCGCCTTCTTGGTTGTGGATGTTCAATACAGACGATACGGCGATGATGTTGTTGATGCACACCATATTACCCATCGCGCCGCCCACGGATTGCAGGGCGAGAATCAGGGTTACCGACAGGCCGGTGGTTTCGGCAATCTGCATTTGGATACCGCCGAAGGTCAGGTTGGATACAGTGTTCGAGCCGGAGAAGAAGGCACCGATTGCACCCAGATACGGCGAGAAGTATACCCAGTGTTCGCCCGCCATTGCGGCAAATTCTTTACCGATGGTTTTCACCATAGAGGCATCGCCGCCGACCAGCATCAGTTTCACCATAATTAGTGCGCCGAGCAGGGCGAGGAACGGTTTTTTCACTTGGTTGAAGCTGGCGCGGAAAATCGAAGCCGAATCGGAGGCTTTGGTTTTAAACAGCCACAGCGACAGCAGTACGGCCACGATAAACGGAATCAGCGCAGGAACGTACAGAGTTTGGTATTTGTCGTTTACGGCTTCGCCCAAGATATTTTTGAAGTTGAAAATCAAGGCGCGGCTCAATTCGAAATCGAAGATGCCCAGGGGTACGTTGAACAGCGGCGTGTTGTCGGTCAGCAGGCCTTTGATGCCCAGCTGTTTGATGCGGGTAATGACCAAAATACCGATCAGCATACCCAGTGGCGACAAGGCTTTGAGTACCACTTTGGCAGGCAGGTGCTCTTTGGTTTGCTCTGCTTCACCGTTTTTGCTCAGACCGATGCCTTTGTTGGCCAAGAATACAGAGATGAACAGGCCGATTGCGCCGCCCACCAAAGACGGGAATTCATAGTTTACGGTTGCCAGCAAAACATAAGGCACGGTACAGGCCAATACGCTCAGGTAGATGTAAACGATGTTTTTGCGGATGTCGCTCCAAGATTGGATAAAGCTCAGGGCAATCAAAGGGATAATCAAGCTAGCGAACATATGGATCAAGCCGGTTTGGCGGCCGATTTCCAGAATCTGCATATCGTTCAATTCCAGCGGGCCGAAGCCGAACCAAGTCGGCGTACCTACTGCGCCGAAGGATACCGGAACAGAGTTCATCACCAAGGCGAAAATCGCCACGCGCAACGGATTGAAGCCCAAGCCCATCAGAATCGGCGCAGCAATCGCAGGCGGTGTACCGAAGCCGGAAGCACCCTCAATCATAAAGGCAAACGCCCAGCCGATAATCATCAGCTGTGCAATCGGGTTCGGGCTGATGTTGCCCAACCATTTGCGGATTACGTCGATATTGCCGGTGGTTTCCATCATACGGTTAAACAAGATGGCACCGAAAATCACGGTAATCGGCGTGAAGGTAGAAATCAGGCCTGAAATAATGTTGGCATTCAACAAATTGAACGGGTTGCCGAAATAAGTAATCTGCAACACATAAATCAGGGCGGCGGTCAGCGGAAGCGCGATGTAGGACGGCATTCCGTTTTTTTTCACCATCAGCCAAATCAGCAGCGCGATGGGGAAAATGCTGAGAAAAAGAGCCATAAAAGGTACTCCGGAAAGGTTGGTTGGATAAAAAGCTTCGGTGTCTGCAAGTCCAACGCAGCTCGGGGATACCTTGCGGCGTTGTGAAGCGTTAATCGTTTTGGGGTAACGGCAGACTGCGGTGGCGCGGAATTCGCACCGGTTTTGTTTTCAGACGGCCTTTTATGCAGCAAAAGGCCGTCTGAAAAATCGGGCAGGCCGGGTACGGCTTGCGGTTTGTTTGAAAAATCGGCTAATCGGCAGCGGTTCTCTTGCCTGCAAGGTAAAACCTTTTCGTCATACTCGGGCTTGACCCGTGTATCTTTCCGTTTGCTTTTCAGAAACATTAAACGGGGGATGCTCGGGTCACGCCCGAGTATAACGGTTTGGTAGGGTTTGCGTTTGTTTCAACTTCGTTGAAGCTGCGTTTCAGCTTCGCAAAAAGCAGCGCTTTTAGCTTCGTTGAAATTCGTGTTGCTCGTTTCAACCTCGCAGAAAGCAGCGCTTTTCAGACGGCCTTGCAAACAATCAAAGCAGGCAGCGACGGAATGCCGCTGCCTGCTTGTCCGGCCGGATTATTGATTGCGTTCGGCTATCATTTGGTGCAGCGTTTTCGGTGCAGGTTTCATCGGAACGTGGTTGTCCGTCCAAGAAAGCTGCTTGCTCGGCGTGAGCGAGCGGAATTTAGTAGCCGCCCAGCCGAAAGCGCGGTAGGCTTTTTTGCCGCTGAAAATACCTTCAAATGTACGCCAAGCCAGTGTTTCGCCGACGCTGTACGAAGCGCCTTGGCCGCGTACCGGATAGGCGACTTTTTCATCGGGCGAACGCTGCGCTTCTTCGCGCCAGCGCTGCATTTGTTCGGTAATCGGAATTTTCACCGGACAAACTTCCACGCACGCGCCGCACATCGAGCAGGCAGTCGGCAAGTCGCGGGTTGCATCCAAGCCCAGCATATGCGGCGACACGATTTCGCCGATCGGGCCGGGATAGGTCGTGCCGTAAGCCGCGCCGCCGATACGGGTGTACACGGGGCAGTGGTTCATACACGCACCGCAGCGGATACATTGCAGCGTGCGGCGCATTTGGTCTTCGCCGTAGGCTTGCGTGCGGCCGTTGTCCAGCAGCACCAAGTGCATTTCCTGCGGACCGTCCAATTCGCCGCTGCGGCGCGGGCCGGTAATCATATTGAAGTAGGTGGTAATCGGCTGGCCGATGGCAGAGCGCGGCAGCAGGCTGTACAGCGGCGGAATGTCGGACATTTTCGCTACCACTTTTTCAATGCCCGTAATCGCAATGTGTACCGGCGGCACGGTGGTGCTCAAACGGCCGTTACCTTCGTTTTCCACCAAGCACAGCGTGCCGGTTTCGGCTACGGCGAAGTTTACGCCCGACAAGCCGACATCGGCGTTGCGGTACACGTCGCGCAGCGCACGGCGGGCAATGCCGGTCAGCTCGTCCACGTCGTCGGTCAGCGGTGTGCCCAAATGTTTGTGGAACAGTTCGCTGACTTGCTCTTTGGTTTTGTGAATCGCCGGCATTACGATGTGGGTCGGCCGCTCGCCGGCCATCTGCACGATGTATTCGCCCAAGTCGCTTTCAACGGCTTTGATGCCTTTGGCTTCCAAATAGTGGTTCAGCTCGACTTCCTCGCTGACCATCGATTTGCCTTTGACCATCAGCTTGCCGTTGCGCGCGGTAACGATGTTGTGGATGATTTGGCAGGCTTCTTCCGGCGTTTCCGCCCAGTGCACTTTCACGCCCAGTGCAGTAAGATTGGTTTCCAGCTGTTCCAGCAAATCGGGCAGCTTGGACAACGAGCGTTGGCGGATGTGTTCGCACAGGCTGCGCAGGCCTTGCAGTTCGACTTCGTCCGACAAAACGTTTTTGCGTTTCGTCATCAGCATATCCATAGCGGTACGCAGGCTTTTACGCAGCGGTTTGTCGGCCAGTGCAAAGCGGGCGTTTTCTTTAAACGTTTCCGGTTTGAACGTTGCCGGATTCGGATGGAAATGTACAGGTTGCGTATTCATTGTTTTCTCTCATACCGTTCCGCAGCGGTTTGTTTTTATTTTGGATTTGCCTGTTTTCAGACGGCATAGCATTGAGGCCGTCTGAAAAAGGCGTTTTTATGAAGCGTAGCAAAACGGGCGGAACATTGCGGGTCAGTCTTCCAAGTCGGCAGGGTCGATGTTCTCGGGCAGAATCGCCAGCACCACCATATCGCGCGGGCCGTGTGCGCCGTAAGCCAGAGTTAATTGGATGTCGGCGGTTTTCGACGGGCCGGACACCAAGACCACATTGGTCGGCATTCCTTCGGCCAGTTTTTCGCCCTCGCAGGCCTGATGGAAGTCGTTGTACATCTTCGTTGTGTCAAACAGGCAGATATGTACAGGCGGCACGAGGCTTTGGCTGCGTGGCTCTTGCTGTGTCGGCCACAGCATCAGCGTGCCGGTGTGGGCGATGCCGCAGCGCGAGTCGGTAAAACCTGCATCGATGTCGGCGAAAAACTCGTCTTTCCAGTCTTCAATCGGACGGTCGAAAGTTTTCACCGCGGCACCTGCGGCCGGCAGAACGGCGGCGGCACGTTGGCCGTGCGGCGTTTCTTTGGACAGCAGAACATTGTTCAGGCCTTTGCCTTCAACCACTTTGGCGAAGGTTTGTTCCCAATCCTGCTCGCGCACCCAGTAAATCTCGGTTTTTACTGCACGCATCGCAGCCGCCCAATGTTTCAGGCGCGCAGTGTCGCTTTCCCAAACGGGCGACATTTCTTGGTAATACTCAAACGTATCCGGTTCGCGCATCGGATACGCATCGGCTTTACGCAGTTTGTTCAGAATGTTTTCGCGTGCGCTCATACTTTGCCTCCCGTGCGTTCCAGCAGGAAAGTTGCAATGTGTTTCGGTTTCGGCATATTCGGCTCGTCTTTGGCGATTTTGCCGCCGATATTGAGCAGGCAGCCGCCGTCGGCGCTGACGATTTCCACCGCTTCGGTTTCTTTCAGCGCGGCGACTTTGTCGGTAACCATTGCGCCGGAAATGTCGGACTGCTTCACGGAGAACGTACCGCCGAAGCCGCAGCATTCGCTTTCGTGGCTGTGCACCACGCGCTCGACGTTTTCCAAGCTGTCGATCAGTTTCCAGCCGCTCAGATGCACGTCCATTTCGCGGCGTGCCGAGCAGGAAGTGTGTACGGCGACTTTAATCTGCTCGCCTTTGTCTTGCGGCTGATAGCCGATGGCCAGCAGGAAATGGGTAAATTCCACGATGCGGCCGGCGATTTCGTTGGCTTTCGCTTCAAATTCCGTGCCTTTGAACAGAGTAGGCCAGTGGTGCTTCATCATACCGCCGCACGAGCCGGAGGGAACGACTACCGGCCAGTTTTCAGGGAACAAA
This sequence comes from Neisseria sp., assembly GCA_030532645.1. Lineage (GTDB taxonomy): Bacteria > Pseudomonadota > Gammaproteobacteria > Burkholderiales > Neisseriaceae > Neisseria. Next base: position 7,134 of record JAUNKU010000015.1, read on the forward strand.
TCCAGCTGGGCTTTGGCAACATCGAAAGCTTCGTCCGGATGACCGGAAGTGTAGGCCGGTTGGCCGCAGCAGCTTTGCGCCATCGGAAAGTGTACACGGATACCTTGCTGTTCCAGCAGGGTGATGGCGTCCATACCCGCTTCGGGCATAAAAATATCCAAGAGACAAGTGCCGAAGAAATAGACATCGGCAGGCTTGCTCGGATAGTTTGGCGTGATTGGGTTCATATTTGCGTTCTTATCTCGATTTGCCGTAAATCGGGCAATTATTCATTTTTGTTCGGCAATCCGTAACTTTAAGTAATGGCGGGCATACGGTCAAGGAAAAGCGTTAAAAATAATCAATCGGATAGCTTGGAGATGGGGCGGAAAAATGCGCGGTACGCTTTTATCTTTGGCAGAAAATGGCGGAAAGGCGGCTTAGAGTATTTATTTGTTATGATGGGAACAGATTATTTGTTTCTGAACAAACAGTTGGTAAAGCTTGCTTGAAAAGCTTTGATGATAATTTATTAATAAATTAAGGCCGTCTGAAAAAAAGCAGTTTTTGCGTGCGGCGCGGCATCGGTTGTTTTGCCACGTGTACTGCTGCGTTTTTCAGACGGCCTTGTCAGCCGGCGTTATCTTCTGGCCAGTACGGTATTGCTCAGATACGAGCGTACGCCGTTGGCGATGGCTTGTGCGGCTTGGCGGCGGAAATCCATACTCGCCAGCAGCTTTTCTTCGGTCGGGTTCGACAAAAAGGCGGTTTCCACCAAAATCGACGGAATATCCGGCGCACGCAAAACCGCGAAATTGGCCTGATCGACGCGGCCTTTGTGCAGTTTGTTGTGCTTGCCCAATTCGTTCAGCACTTTTTGCGCGAGGATTTGGCTGTCTTTGTTGGTAACGGTTTGCGCCATATCCAGCAATGCGCTGTTCACTTGGCGGTTGCCGACCACTTGCACGCCGCCGATTAAGTCGGCATCGTTCTGCGTTTGTGCGAGAAATTTCGCCGCCGCGCTGCTGGCACCTTTGGTGCTGAGCATATACACGCCCGTGCCGCGTGCATCGGGATTGGTGAACGAATCGGCGTGAATGGAGACGAATACGTCGGCACGCAGTTTGCGCGCTTTGGCAACGCGCACGCCGAGCGGAATAAATACATCTTCGTTGCGCGTCATATAGACTTTGTAGCCCATCTGCTCCAAGCGTTTTTTGGTTTCGCGGGCAATGGACAGTACCACGTCTTTTTCGCGCAAACCGCTCGGCCCGATGGCGCCGGGGTCTTCGCCGCCGTGGCCGGGATCGAGCACCACAACGGCTTGGCGCTGTTTGCCGCTGCTCGGCGGCGGTTCGTCCACAGGCTGCAAATCCGGTTTGCTGACCGGAGGTGTACCTTTGCCCGTGCCTTGTTTGGAAATGCCGCCTTGCGAATATTCGTTCAGCAGTGCCATCAGCGGATCGTCGGCATCTTGCACATTGCTCGGATACAGGTCCACCACGAGGCGGTGGCGGAAATTGGCAATCGGGTTGAGCGCGAAAAGCTGCGGATTCACCGGCGTTTTCAAATCAATCACGATGCGCACCGTGTCGCCCGTGTTCTGGCCGACGCGGATATTGCCGATATACGGGTCGCTGCGTTGAACCTTGCCGCTCAATCCGTGCAAGACGTTGTTGAGGCGGGTGTTTTTCAAATCGATAACCAAACGGCGCGGATTGTCGAGCGTGAAATATTTATAGTCGAGCGACTCGCTCGCTTCGATGGTCAGCCGCGTGTAGGCGCTGGCCGGCCAGATACGCACGGCGATAAATTGCGGTTTGCCGCGCGCCATCGCCGGCGATACGGTAAACAGCAGGCCGAGCGCGGCACGGCGCATTACTTGGCGGCGGGTAAGTTTGAAATCCATTGTGCTGATTGTTCCTGACCGTTTGCTGTGTGGGCAATGATTTCGGCGCGGCGGCCGTCTGAAAGATGGGAAAGGCGCAAAGTCATATCGGGCGCAGGCGCGAAGCCGCTGCCTTTTTCCGGCCATTCAATCAGGCAGACGCTGTTGCCGGTCAGATCATCCAAACCGGCATCTTCCCATTCTTCCGGCGCAGCGAAACGGTATAAATCGAAATGGTGCAGGGCGAAATTGCCGGGTTGGTAGGATTCGACGATGGCGTAAGTCGGGCTTTTTACCGCGCCTTCGTGTCCCAAACCGCGCAGCAGGCCGCGCGTAAACGTGGTTTTGCCTGCGCCTAAATCGCCGTCCAGATACACCACCAAAGGCGCACGCAGTACGGCGGCCAGTGATGCGCCGAGTGCGGCGGTGGCCGTTTCGTCGGCAAGGAAAACGGAAGGATTCGGGGCGGTATTCATAGCAAAACGCGCAATTTCAGTAAAACTCGGATTATCCGTTAAACGCCTGCTTTTGCAAACTGTGCGGACGGTTAAATCTGCTTAAAACAGTGTTAGAATGCCGCATTGCCGTCTGAAAATCGGGTTTTCCGAAAAAAGCCCGATTTTCAGACGGCCCCAATCTGCTCATTTTCAAGCGAACCCTATGAAAAACCTGAAACAAAGACCGATCGGCGTATTCGATTCCGGCGTGGGCGGTTTAACCGTTGTCCGCGCCTTGATGGAACGGCTGCCGATGGAAAATATTGTGTATTTCGGCGACACCGCACGCGTCCCCTACGGCGTGAAGTCGCGTGCGACGATTGAAACGTTTACCACGCAAATCGTTGAATTTTTGCTGGAAAACGAAGTAAAGGCTTTGGTGGTGGCATGCAACACTATTGCAGCGGTAGCCGGACAGAAAGTGCGCCAGATGGCCGGTACGATGCCGGTGCTGGACGTGATTACTGCCGGTGCGGAAGCCGCTTTGCAGGCAACGCGCAACAACAATATCGGCGTGATCGCCACCAATACCACGGTGAACAGTAATGCCTATGCCCGCGCCATTCACGCCGTTAATCCGAAAACGCGCGTGCAGTCGCAGGCTTGTCCGCTGTTTGTGCCGCTAGTGGAAGAGGGCTGGATTGATCACGAAGTAACCCGCCTGACTGCGCAGGAATATTTGAAACCGCTGTTGGTGGAAGACATCGACACGCTGGTGCTCGGCTGTACGCATTATCCGCTGCTCAAACCGCTGTTGCAGGCGCAAGCACCCGATATCGAGCTGGTCGATTCCGCTTTAACCACCGCCGAAGCCGTTGCCCGCTCCTTGGGCGAACGCGGCCTGCTGAACGACGAACAGCCGAGCCTCGGCGCGGATTACCGCTTCTATGTCAGCGATATTCCGCTGCGTTTCCAAAC